>JADNEJ010000120.1 GCA_016292295.1 Candidatus Thiodictyon intracellulare | reverse complement strand
CGAATCAATTTGTTACGCAGAATCTGGCGGCAACTCAGTGCGATGCGGGCGGGTGAGCTCCGGAATCTGCCAGATTTCGGTGAGAAATCCGGCTGCCGGAGCTGGCTTAGAATCGCGAAATCGTATCCAAGTCACTGAATAAATAGCCATATGCATTTGCTACATAATGCCGCCTCTGATCGAGGCGACTCGCTACGGCTACTTGGCAACCAGGGGGGCTAAACGGTTACAGAGCACCACGTAACGTAGCCACCACTCGCGCAGCAGATGCATCATGAATTGGTAGCGGCCGTCCGAACTCAGCACCAGATAGCCGTCTGCCAGCAGGGTGTTGGCCAAGTCGCGCAAGGTCAATTCGGCAATAGGTTTGCCGCGCTGATTCAGAACACCAGGCAACAGGCTGACGTTGGCGCCGTCGTCGGTCTTGGCGACCGTTTCCAAGACCAGATAGAGGCGCGCGCGGTCAGGATCAGTAAAATTGCGATCCAGGTGTTCGCGCCAACTCGCCCAGTAGAGCCGCTTATCCAGTTCCAGCAGGCGCTCCATCGCCAGATTCGCGGAATCGGTATCCACCGTTCGGTCGGGATTGACCCGGCCGCAGGCGTCCGCGGCGATGCGTTCCAGATAGTAGGGAGAACGCCAGCCCAGGCGGTTCAGGATGCAGCCGGCAGCCCCCTCGGTGAGGGTACATCCGCGCCGACGGGCCACGTCGATTAGGAAGGCGCGGGCCGTCGCTGCGTCGAACAGCCCCAGGGTGAAGGGCTCCAGATCGTTGAGCGCGCCCTCGACCTGGTTGCGTTTGGCGA
Source organism: Candidatus Thiodictyon intracellulare (assembly GCA_016292295.1). GTDB lineage: Bacteria > Pseudomonadota > Gammaproteobacteria > Chromatiales > Chromatiaceae > Thiodictyon > Thiodictyon intracellulare. The sequence goes on along the minus strand of JADNEJ010000120.1, from coordinate 5,791 downwards.
TGGTATCGAAGCCGATGGAACCGGTGTAGAGCCAGCGGATACGCCGGTGCGGCTTTGATCAAAAATCCGCCCAAGGCCGGCCGGCACATGTGGGTTTACTGACGCAAGACCATGTTTTGCAAGTGAGATGCGACGCCGGGACTGAACAAGGTGGGCGGAATTATGATCAAGGCTCGCCGGTGCTTCTGACGCATGCCGCGCAGCCAATAGGGGAACTTCCGGATCGCCGTCGCACCGCCCAGCTCTTGGAGGGCGTTGACGAAGACCGGCAGCTCGTCGATCAGGATAAACCAGGGCGGGGCCTCGTGGTGGTCCTCCAGATGCGCGAACAGTTGTTCGGCAAACTCCGGCCAGTCGGTCCGCTTCAGCCATTGCCGCCAATCCCCGTCGGCAACGACGTCGCCTTGACCCCGCGGCCTTGATCACAAATCCGCCCAAGGCCTGCCGGCCCATGTGGGTTTTCGCGCGCAAGACCATGTTCTGCAATGAATCGTCGACGACGGGACTGAACAAGGTGTGCGGAGTTATGATCAAGGCCGGCACGGGGCGAGCATCCACAGGTTGCGTCGCGCCTGAAACTGGCTCCACAGCGCCTTGGTCTCGTCGGTACGGTCAAAGTGGACCACGGTCGCGGCACTCAAGCGCCCATAGAGTTGCTTGATGACCGCGCCCTCGGGGTTGCCGGCCAAGTCGTCGAGGCCGAGTTCCGAGGTGCGGGTCAGAGCGTGCCGGGCGCGGGCGATCAGTGCATGGGGCAGCAGACGCTGAGCCAGCCCGGCGATGCCGGTGCGCCGCAGCAGCCGTGAGACGCCGGTCTCGAGGCGATGGTCGCCGGTGTTGAACTCGTCCGCCCCTCGGCGACCGACTCGGGGTCGAGACCTAGGTGGGCGAAGCAGCGCTCGAGCACAAGCCCCTGGTCGGACCTCAGGGACTCCTGTGGGATGACCAGCAGGGCCTCGCCGAATTCGCGGGCATAGACCTCTACTAGGGGGTCTAGAAGCCGCAGGCAATCAGGCTGATGGAGCCCCGGTCGGGCGGGCGGTCAAGTCCCAGTCAGTCGCGACTGGACTGCATCAGCTCGATCAGTTCATCGTCAGCGGCGGCGCCGACGGCGATCTTCAGGGCCTTGAGGTTATTGCGCACCTCCTCGCTCAGGCGCACACGCGCCCAGCCCTCGGCGCGGCGCATCCGCCAGTCCGAGACCAGGCGCTTGAACGGATCGCGCACCATCAGGAAGACCCAGAGTCCCGGGTTGGCCTGCTTCAACCGCCGCGCCGCGCCGGCGATGACCGCGGGGTGGCAGTAGCTGGTGCTGGCGTCGATGGCCAGGCGCCCGCGGCGGCGATGGCGGCCTCATAGGCCGCGGCGCCCAGGCCATTGGCGCGGAAGCACGCCGGGATGTCCGTGTCCAGTCCCCAGGAGAAGCGATGGGGCTCCTTGGGCTCCACCAGCGAGATCTGACGGTGTTCGGAGAGTAGGGTGGCGAGCGCGGTGGTGCCGGCCTTGGGAAAGCCGCCGATCACGATATCGGGGCGGTCATCCGGGCGCGAATCGCCAACCATGCGCGTTCACCTGTCAAATTTCCATCAGCCCGGCGCGACCGTCGATCTCCGGCTTCTCTCAGCCCCAGGAGAGCGCCAGTATGGCATCCCGGTTGGTCCAGGAACTGGCCAGGTTAGCGGCTCGCAACCCCGGCAGCCAGCGGTACTCCAGGTGTTCGGCGGGATTGAGCCGGATGATGCGCCGCGTCTCCAGCACCAGGGCGAACCAGTATTCACGGTTGAAGCGCACATTGGGTGCATAGCGCTCGCGCCAGGCGCGCATGATGGGGAATAGGACCGAGCGGCGCAGGTCGACAAGGGCGGAGCCGGCCCAGAGGCCGGTTTCCTCGCGGATCTCGCGCAGGGCCGCCAGGCGCGGGCTCTCGCCGGGGCTGAGGCTGCCGGTCACCGATTGCCAGAACTGGCCGGGGCGGGTGCGTCGCAGCATCAGGAAGTCGCCGCCCCTGGTGCAGATCACCACCAGGACGGATTGGGGGCGTTTGAAGCGGGTGCGAGCACCGGGCGCGTCCGCCCCGGCGGTGACCGAGTCCACTAGCCCGGCCACCGGGTCCGCCCCGCCCCTCTGCGGGAGGCCCGGGTGGGACTCCGACGGCCCGTCCGCCCGCGTCGCGATCTCCAGTGCCATGGTCGCCCCCTCAGGCTCGCGCCCGGATGCGCAGCCCCAACTCTTTGAGTTGGGCCTCGTCCACCGGGGACGGAGCGCTGGTCATCAGGCAGGCGGCGGTCTGGGTTTTGGGGAAGGCCATGACATCGCGGATAGAGGCCGCCCCGGTCATCAGCATCACCAGCCGGTCGAGCCCGAAGGCGATCCCGCCGTGGGGCGGGCAGCCGAAGCGCAGGGCGCGCAGCAGGAAGCCGAAGCGGTCCTCCGCCTGCTGCTCGGAGATGTTCAGGAGTTTGAAGATCTGGCGCTGCACCGTATCGCGATGGATACGGATGGAGCCGCCGCCGATCTCGCTGCCGTTGAGCACCATGTCATAGGCGCGCGACAGGCAGGCGCCGGGGTCCGTCTCCAGCAGCCCGAGTTGGTCCTCCTTGGGGGCCGTGAAGGGGTGGTGCAGTGCCGCCCAGCGGCTATTGGCCGCGTCGTGCTCGAACATGGGGAAGTCGACCACCCACAGTGGCCGCCAGCTGGACTCCATGAGCCCGCGATCCTGCCCCAGGCGCACCCGCAGGGCACCGATGGCCTCATTGACCACACTCGCCTGGTCGGCGCCGAAGAAAATCAGGTCCCCGTCCACCGCGGCGGTGCGGGCCATGATGCCGTCGATCGCGGCGGCATTGAGGTTCTTGAGGATCGGCGACTGCAACCCCTCGGCGCCCTTGGTCGACCAGTCGTTGACCTTGATATAGGCCAGGCCCCTGGCGCCATAGATGCCGACGAACTTGGTGTAGTCGTCGATCTCCTTGCGCGACAGATCGCACCCCTTGGGTAGGCACAGGGCCGCCACTCGGCCCTTGGGGTCCTGAGACGGACCGGCGAAGACTTTGAAGTCGACCCCGGTCATCAGGTCGCCTACGTCGACCAGTTCCAGCGAGATGCGGAGATCCGGCTTGTCCGAACCGTAGCGGCGCATCGCCTCCTGATAGGTCAAGCGCGGGAAGGGGTTGGGCAGCTCGGTGTCCAGGACCTCCTTGAAGAGCCGGTGGATCATCTCCTCCATCAGGCCCATCAGCTTGTCCTCGGTCATGAAGGAGACCTCGATATCGAGCTGGGTGAACTCCGGCTGGCGGTCGGCCCGCAGGTCCTCGTCGCGGAAGCAGCGTGCGACCTGGTAGTAGCGGTCTATCCCCGACATCATCAGCAACTGTTTGAACAACTGCGGCGACTGCGGCAGCGCGAAGAACTCGCCCGGGTGGGTGCGGCTGGGGACCAGATAGTCCCGCGCACCCTCGGGGGTGGACTTGGTGAGGATGGGTGTCTCGATATCAAGAAAGCCATGGTCGTCCAAGAAGTTGCGCATAGCCCGCGTGACGCGGCTGCGTACCCGCAGGCGCTCCTGCATCTCCGGGCGGCGCAGATCGATATAACGATAGCGCAGGCGCACTTCCTCGGAGGTGTCGGCGGAGTGGGTGTCGAGCTGGAAGGGCGGGGTCTCGGCCGCGTTGAGGATGGTCAGCCCCGTGCCCAGGACCTCCACCTCACCGGTGAGCAGGTCCGGGTTCACGGTGCCCTCGGGGCGTGGGCGCACCCGTCCCTCGACGCGCAGCACATATTCGCTGCGCGCCTGTTCGGCCAGGGCGAAGACCTTCGCCCGGTCCGGGTCCAGGACCACCTGGACCAGCCCCTCGCGGTCGCGCAGGTCGATGAAGATGACCCCGCCATGGTTCCGCCGCCGATGCACCCAACCGCACAGGATGACCTCCTGTCCGATCAGGGCGCTGTTCAATTCACCGCAATAGTGCGTACGCATGAGCCGATTGCCTTGTTGGCTGATCCGGGGGCGCTGCTGCGCCCCCGGATAAAACGGTTCAACATACTGGGCTGCCGGGGGTTACGCAAGTTGCGATGCGGCAATCTACCTGAGGGCCTTGGGGGAGCGGCCTGCCGCCGCGATCAAGCCCCGCGGCAACCCCAGTCGCGGCGGGACGCCACTCCCACAGGTGCTCAGACGGCGTCCGGTTTGGCGGCGGGCTTTTTCTCTGCTGGCTTCGCCGCGGTTTCGGCGGGCTTGGTGGTCTCCGTCTTTTGCTCGGTGCCGCCGCCGGCCTTCTCGCCGTCGCCGTGGAGGTTCTTCTTCCCGCCGGTCTTGAAATCGGTCTCGTACCAGCCGCCGCCCTTGAGCCGGAAGCCGGCGGCGGAGATCAGTTTTTTCATGGTCGGCTCGCCGCAGGCCGGGCACTCGGTCAGGGGGTCATCGGCGAGCTTCTGGAGCTTCTCCAGTTCGTGGCCGCAACGCTCGCAGCGATATTCATAGATGGGCATAGCAATTTCCTCAGTGTTCGATCGGGCGGAAGTTATTAGGAGTTTACGCCCGGAAGTCAAATTCTCGAGATCCAGGTCCGCTCTTGCACCGGCGCGGCCCTCGAGTCTAAATGCAGCGCCACCGCCCCGCCGCCAACCGGCGGACCCCATGACGCCGCCTGATTCCCAAGCCGATTCCTGCCCAAGCACTGAGCGCTCGGTGCTCATCACTGGCTGCTCCAGCGGCATCGGCTACATCTGCGCCCACGGGCTCGCCCGGCGCGGCTGGCGGGTCATCGCCTCCGCCCGCCGAGCGCAAGACGTGGCGCGGCTCCAGGGCGAGGGACTCACCGTGGTCCGGCTGGACTTCGACGACCCGGACTCGATCGGCCAGGCCCTGGCGCAGACCCTCAACCTCACCGGCGGGACCCTGGATGCACTCTTCAACAACGGCGCCTTCGGCCTGCCGGGCGCGGTCGAAGACCTGACCCAAGCGTCCCTGCGCGCTCAACTGGAGACCAACCTGCTCGGCTGGCACGACCTCACCTGTCGGGTCATCCCCATCATGCGCCGCCAGGGGCACGGGCGCATCGTCCAGAACAGCTCCATCCTGGGCCCCTGATGGTGCTACCCTACCGGGGCGCCTATGTGGCGAGCAAGTTCGCGCTGGAGGGGCTGACCGACACCTTGCGCCTGGAGCTGGCCGGCAGCGGCATCGCGGTCTGCCTGATCGAACCAGGTCTCATCCTCTCGCGCTTCCGGGAGAATGCCCACCGTGCCTTCAAGGCCAGCAACGCGGCCTTGATCACAAATCCGCCAAAGGCCGGCCGGCCCGTGTGAGTTTGCGCGCGCAAGACCATGTTTTGCAATGGAGCGGCGACGCCGGGACTGAACAAAGTGAGCGGAATTATGATCAAGGCCCAGCATCAACACCGAGCACAGCGTGCATCGGGACGCCTACCGCCAGGCCGAGGCGCGGTTCACCAAGAAAGGCGCGGCCCTGCCCTTCACCCTGCCGCCGGAGGCAGTGCTGAAGCAACTCACTGAAGTTTTCTGATTTCAATTACGCCACAACACTAGTACCTCGCGATGAAATCGCTCGGACTACTTCAGGCTAGGCTTCCAGCGGCTTGCCTTGGTATTTCCAGCGGAAAGACTTGGCCATCGTCTCATTGAAATATATACGTCTCATCTGAGATTTTCGCTCAAGACCCTAGCGTAACCGGCCGACGTCGATATATTATCGTCTCTATGCTCGACTAGACCCTATCCACCGAACAACTCGCCGAGCTGCGTGCCGCCCACCGGCGTACGCGCGACCAGC
>JADNEJ010000505.1 GCA_016292295.1 Candidatus Thiodictyon intracellulare | reverse complement strand
GCGACACGACCGCCTTGATGCGGTCGGCCTCGCGCTGGTCGCGCGTACGCCGATGGGCGGTACGCAGCTCGGCGAGTTGTTTGGTGGAGAGGGCATAGTCGAGCATAGGGACGATAGTATATCGACGTCGGTCTGTTACGCTAGGGTCCTGAGAGAAAATCTCAGATGAGACGTGTATACTCCCAGAAATGGCATTAGGATTTCCATCGTGGAATACTAGTTTACGGATTCAGGATATTCTCGGCATTATGTAGCAAACGCACATAATATTTATTCAGTGACTTAGCTACGACTTTCCGATTCTGAGTCAGCCCCAGCAGCCGGGTTTCTCACCGAAATCTGGGAGATCCCGGTGCTCACCCGCTGCTCGAATCGCACTGAGTTGCCGCCAGATGCTGCGTAACCAATTGATTCGATAATTATGTGCAGTTGCTATATAATGTGGCATATTCTGGCACGGCCGTCGAGCTGTGTCGCGTAGGCTTATGATCGTCCACGAGGGCTAAGAACAGGTGGGCTAAACGACTACACTTGGCGTAAAGAGAGTATGGCCTGCAACGGACCAGTCAAGAACACTCATCCAGGGACCGAAAAACTGTTGGTACGGCTTAACTTTAATCAAGCGAAGAGCTCCGGCATCTGCCAAGAGACTGATGCGGAAAATTCTTGGGCGTTCCTTTTCAGGATTCGACCCTCGCTTTTTCCGCCCGATGGACCCGACTGCTGGCGGGGATTTGCCCGGTAAGTCGCTCCAGCGGATGCCCTAATGTGCTCACGTGCTCACGCCAAGGCGCCAAACTCGCCAAGCAATACAATCGGGTAGCTACAGCATCCAGATCACCCACCAAGTGAATTGCGCGAGGCAGATAATGCACTGAAAAATCTTGGCGAGCTTAGCGCCTTGGCGTGAGCAACTGCTCTTTCTGGGTTGGACGCCGGGACCTGCGTCTTTGTGGGCGTCGTGGTGCGCGCGCCGGGCCTTGATCACAAATCCGCCCAAGGCAGGCCGGCCCATGTGGGTTTGCGCGCGCAAGACCATGTTCTGAAAGGGAGCGGCGACGCCGGGACTGAACAAGGTGGGCGGAATTATGATTAAGGCCCGCGCAGCGCACCCTACGGGCTCACCGCCGCCGCACGTCACCATCACTACTGCCGGCGAACTTCCGGTTTGACCGGCTGGACGCCCACGAGGGCCGCGGGTGAGTGCCGGGACGGATTTTTTCGACACCAACACCAATGTCATCCTATCCCGAACGGTCAGGTCCTGGATGGGCGGTTGCGGGTCCGCCATCCTTTCGCCGCCACAGGCGCCGCCAGGGTGGGGAACCTGAACATTTGGTCACTTGACCCTGCCCGCTCCGCTGTTGACTCTATGCCTCCTTCAGTTGCGGCCGGCCTGCCCTTTGCGGACTCGGTCCACTCGGCCACCCACCAAAAGAACTAGACACGGGAGTCAACATGATCGAGGTTCGGAATTTAAGCCGCAGTTATGTCGACCTCAAGGCGGTATCGGGGGTCTCCTTCGACATCGACCACGGTGAGATCGTCGGGCTGCTCGGCCACAACGGGGCCGGTAAGACGACCATCATGAAGATGCTGACCGGCTACCTGGAGCCGAGCGGCGGTACCATCCGCATCGACGGGCTGGACATCGCCGGGCACCGCCGCGAGGTCCAGCGCCGGGTCGGCTACTTGCCGGAGAACTGCCCCCTGTACCCGGAGCAAACGGTGCTGGACGCGCTCGAGTACCAGGCGGTCCTGCACGCTCTTCCAAGCGGCGCACGGCCCGCCGCCATCCGCCGAGCGGTGGAGCGCACGGCCCTTCAGGCCAAGGCCAGTGCCCAGGTCGCGACCCTGTCGCGGGGCTACCGCCAGCGCCTGGGGGTGGCACTGGCGATCCTGCACTCACCGAAGATTCTGATCCTGGACGAGCCCACCAACGGCCTGGATCCGGCCCAGATCCAGCACATGCGTGAGCTGATCCAGGAACTGGCCAGAGACGCCATCGTCATTGTCTCCACCCATATCCTCCAGGAGGTCGAGGCGGTCTGCACCCGGGTGCTGATCATGAGCGGCGGGCGCCTGGCGCTCGACAGTCAACTCGCGGCCGTCGGGCGCAGCCCACGGCTCCTGGTGACCCTGGACCGCACCGCGGGTGAGGCGCGGCCGATGCTGGGCGCGCTGCCCGGCGTGAACGCCGTGACCCTGCTGGACTCGGACGCAGAGCAACACCGCTTTGCACTGACGGTGGCCGATGCCGGGGCCGCGGCCCCGGCGGTCGCCCGCGCCGTGGGGGCGCATGGCTGGGACCTGTTCGCCCTGGAGCCGGAGCGCCGCGACCTGGAGGCCCTGTTCCGGGCCGTCTCCGATTCCGCCGCCATCTCGGGCACCGCCGCACCCAAGGAGGCCGCCCATGTCTGACATCCTGCGTATCGCCCGCAAGGAGCTTGCCGCTTTCTTCGGCTCCCCGGTCGCCTACATCTTCATCGGCAGCTTTCTGGCCGTGTGCCTGTTCGTCTTCTTCTGGGTCTCGGCTTTTTTCGCCCGCAACATCGCCGACACCCGCCCGCTCTTCGAGTGGATGCCGGTGCTGCTGATCTTCCTGTGCAGCGCACTTACCATGCGCCTGTGGAGCGAGGAGCAGCGCGCCGGGACGCTTGAGACCCTGCTGACCCTGCCGGTGTCCACCTGGCGCCTGGTCGCCGCCAAGTTCCTGGCGGGCTTGACGCTGGTCGCGATCGCGCTGGCCCTCACCCTGCCACTGCCGCTGACGGTAGCGGCGCTCGGACCGCTCGACTGGGGTCCGGTGATCGGCGCCTATGTGGCGACCCTGATGCTGGCGGCGGCCTATCTGGCTATCGGGCTCTTCGTCTCGTCGCGGACCGACAATCCCATCGTGGCCCTAATCGGCAGCGTGCTAGTGTGCGCCGTATTCTATCTGCTAGGCTCAGAGGCGCTGACCAACCTCTTCGGCAACCGAGGCGGCGAGGTCCTGCGCCTCTTGGGCAGCGGGTCACGCTTCGACTCCATCACCCGCGGGGTCATCGACCTGCGTGACCTCTATTACTATCTGAGCATCGTCGGCACCTTCCTGGCGCTCACCGTCTACAGCCTGGAGCGGCTGCGCTGGGCACCGGACACGGACCGCCCCGAGGGTCACCGTCGACTGACCCTGATCACGGGGCTGGCCGTCGCCAACCTGCTGGCCGCCAACCTGTGGCTCAATAGCGTGGACGGGGCGCGCACCGACCTGACCCAGGGCCGGGTCTACAGCATCTCCGACACCACCCGGACCTATATCGGCCAGCTCCAGGAACCGCTCCTGATCCGCGGCTATTTCAGCGCCCAGACTCATCCCCTGCTGGCCCCCCTGGTGCCGCAGATGCGCGACCTGTTGAAGGAATACCAGATCGCCGGCGGCGGCCGAGTGCGGGTTGAATTCGTCGACCCGGCGGACCACCCGGACCTGGAGCGCGAGGCCGGTGAGCAGTACGGCATCCACCCGGTCGCCTTCCAGACCGCGAGCAAGTACCAGACGGGGGTGGTCAACTCCTACTTCGACCTAGTGGTGAAATACGGCGACCAGTTCGAGCACCTGGGCTTCCAGGACTTAATCGAGGTCAAGGTGCGCGGGGAGACCGATCTGGACGTGCGCCTGCGCAACCCGGAGTATGACTTGACCTGCGCCATCAAGAAAGTCCTCTACAGCTATCAGGGCGGCGGCGACCTGTTCGCCGGGCTCAAGGCGCCTGTTAAACTGCACGCCTTCGTCTCCGCCCAGTTGCCCGCCCCGCTGCCGACGCTGCGCACCGATCTGGAAGCATTGCTCGGTGAGCTGCAGGCCAAGTCCAACGGCCGCTTCAGTTTTGAGATCCAGGACCCGGGGGCCGACAAGGCCCTGGCGCGCCAGGTCGAGGAGCGCTACGGGTTCAAGCCGCTGGTGGTCGACCTGCTCAAACCCACATCCTTTTATTTCTACCTGGCCCTGGAGTCCAATGAGCGGACCGAGTCCGTGCCACTGCCCGAGTCACTGGACAAGGCAGGCCTGGCGCGCGCCATCGAGGCTGGGATCAAGCGCTTCGCCCCCGGCGTCCTACGCACGCTCGCGGTCTACACTCCGCCCCAGGCCCCGGGTGAGTTCGGGCTACCGTCGGCCCGGCCAGCCTATGGCCAACTGGAGCAGCGCCTGCGTGACGGCTTCACCCTGCAGGAGACCGATCTGAAGTCCGGCCAGGTGCCGGGGGACGCGGACCTGCTCTTGGTCCTGGGGCCCGAGAACCTGGACCAGAAGCAGCAGTTCGCCATCGACCAGTTCCTGATGCAGGGGGGCACAGCGCTGGTCGCCGCGGCGACCTTCAAGGTCGATCTGGGCCGCGGGGCCATCAACGCCCGGCCCCAGGCGACCGGCCTAGAGGACTGGCTCGCGACCCATGGGCTGACCCTGGGCAAGTCCCTGGTGCTCGACCCCCAGAACACCCCCTTCCCGATACCGGTCCAGCGCAACCTGAGCGGCTATCTGGTGGAGGAGGTCCAGACGCTGGACTACCCCTACTTCCCGGACGTACGCGAGAGCGGCCTCGCCAACGACTCAGGCATCACCAGCAACTTGGGCCAAATCACCATGAACTGGTCCTCCCCGCTCCAGGTCGACCAGGAACGGGCCAAGGGGCGCACCGTAACGACCCTGATCCACAGCTCCCGCGCGGCCTGGACCAGCGACTCCGCCAACATACAGCCGGACTTCAAGGCCCATGGGGACCTAGGCTTCGCGCGCGGCAAGGACCGCGGCACCAAGGTCCTTGGTCTGGTGATGGAGGGGCGTTTCAACTCGGCCTTTACCGGTAAGCCCTCGCCCCTGCTGGCCGCCGCAGGCGACAAGAAGCCGGAAGCGGATCAGCCAGATGCGGCCGCCAAACCGGATTCCAAGCCCGATGTCAAGCCGGCAGTGGTCTCCGGGGTCATTGAATCGTCGCCGACCTCGGCGCGGCTGATCCTGCTCGGCTCGGCGAGCTTCCTCACGGACACCGCCATTGGGCTCGCCAGCGAAGCCACCCAGACCAGCTATGACAAACCCATCGATCTGATCCAGAACGCGGTCGAGTGGTCGCTGGAGGACCGGGGCCTTCTGGGCCTGCGCGGGCACGGCCAGTTCAGCCGACTCCTGGTCCCGCTGAGCCGCCAGGGGCGTATCTTTTACGAGTATCTGAACTACGCTCTGGCCCTGGGTGGCGTGGGGCTCCTGTACTGGCTCGCCCGCCGGGCGCGCACCCGCCGCGACCAGGCCCAGGCGCGCTATCTCACCAATCTCGAAGGGAGGGCCTGATCCATGGACCACCACACCCGCACCACCGCGCATGACTGGCTCCTTGCCCTGCGCACCACCCCGGCCGCCTTCTACCCGGCCATCCTGCTCGGCATCCAGATCGTCCTGGCCGTCGCGCTCACTTGGGCCACCCGTGGGACCTTGGACCCGAGCGCCGCTCAGAGCTCCCTGCTCGCCTTCGACCCCAAGGCCGTCACCAGCCTGCGCATCGAAGGCGCCGGCGAGACCATTACTCTGACCCGTAAGGATCAGGGCTGGCTGATCCCCGATCTCGCCGACTTCCCCGTCGAAGGGGCCAAGGTCACTGCACTCATCGACCGGCTCGCCGGACTCAAGCGAGTGAGCCCGGTGGCCAACAGCCCGGCGGCCCAGCAGCGCCACAAGGTGGCCGACGACAGCTTTGAGCGCAAGGTCACTCTGAAGGCCGGTGACAAGACCCTCGTCACCCTGCTGCTGGGAGACTCACCGGGGTTCAAGCGCCAGTTCGCCCGCCCGGCCGGGGACCAGGCGGTCTATGACCTGGACCTGCCGCTGTTCGAGGTCGGCAACCGCCGGGACGACTGGCTGCGGCGCGACCTGCTTCAGGTCGATCAGGACAAGATCACCGCCGTCTCTACCGCCGATTGGAAGCTGACCAAGGAGAAGGATGCCTGGGGCCTAGCCGGCACCACGGACAAACCGGACCCCGCGACCGTCATCAACCTCTTGGGCCGGATCGGCGCCCTGGGATACCGCGGCGTACTCGGCACCGAAGACAAGCCGGAGTACAACCAGGCCGCCCCTACCCTGGAACTGACAGTGCAACTGACCGGCGGCAGCAGCCGTGTCTACCGCATCTCCCAGCCCAAGGACAGCAAGGACTTTATCCTCAAGGCCGCGGACCGACCCTGGTATTTCAAGCTCTCCGAGTTTGACCTGGAGGGGATCTCGGGTCTGAACCGCGACCGGCTCCTGGGACTGACCCCGCCGGCCGCCCCACCTGCCGCGGGCGACCAAGGCCCGGAGACGGGCGACGCGGCAGCCGAGGAGGACACCGCCGCGACTCATGAGCAGACCCAACAGGACCCCGAGGCCCAGCGAGCAGCCGAAGAGGCCGCCGCCGTGGACCTGGATGACGCGTCCTCCTCGCAGGAGACCGATGATTCCGCGGCCCCGCAGGACGTCGAGCCGGATCAGACAACGGCACCACCCGAACCCGGTGGCCAATAGGGCGCCCGCAAACCCTGCGGAGGCCTTGATCATAATGCCGCCCACCTTGTTCAGTCCCGGCGTCGCCGCTCCCTTG
>JADNEJ010000247.1 GCA_016292295.1 Candidatus Thiodictyon intracellulare | reverse complement strand
CCAGCGGCGCCAAGGGCTTCAAGCCCCACCGTTGCCCTCACCAGCCATCTGATCGCGGCGACTCGCTACGGTTACTTGGTAACCAGGGGGGGCTAACCGGTTACCGGCGCGCTCGCCACGGCCAGCGCCGTCATGTTCAGCATCCGGCGCGCCGTGGCCGCGGGGGTGAGGATGTAGGCCGCGGCGGCGGCACCCATCAGGATCGGCCCCACCGTCACTCCGCCGCTGATCGTGGTTTTCAGCACGTTGTAGAGGATGTTGGCCGCATCCAGGTTGGGGCAGATCAGCAGGTTCGCCGCGCCGCTCAAGGTCGAGTTGCTCAGGTACCTGTTGCGGATACCCTCGTCGAGCGCGGCGTCGCCGTGTAATTCGCCATCACATTCAATGCCGGGGTGGCTGGCCACGAACAGGTCGCGCGCCAGACGCATCTTCTTGGCCGAGGCGCGCTTGGACCAACCGAAACTGGAATGCGACAGAAAGGCGACCTTCGGCGGCAGGCCGAAGCGCTGTACCTCCTGCACGGCCATCCAGGCGATTTCGGCCAACTGTTGTGCACTGGGGTCTTCATTGACATAGGTGTCGGTGATGAAGAGCGGTCCGAGGTCGGTCATCAGGACATTGACGGCCGCGTAATTGCTGACGCCGGGCTTCAGACCGATGATGCTGTCGATGCATTCGAGATGAGCATCGTAGGTGCTCACCAGGCCGCAAAGCATGGCGTCGGCGTCGCCGAGCGTGACCATGAGTGCGGCGATGCGGGTATTCGAGCGACGCACCGCCGCTTTGGCCTCATCGGGGGTTGCGCCGTTGCGGCTCATGCGCTTGTGATAATGGGTCCAATACTGGCGGAAGCGTGGGTCTTCATGGGGGTTAGCATTTTCCACATCGACCCCGATGCGCATCCGCAGCCCGGCCTTCTCAATGCGGGCGTTGATTACGGCAGGGCGTCCGATCAGGATGGGCAGGGCCACGCCTGCGTCGATCGCCATCTGGGCTGCGCGCAACGCCCGCTCGTCCTCGCCGTCGGCAAAGGCGATGCGCTTTGCGGCGTCAGGCAGGGCTTTGGCGACATTGAAGACCGGGCGCATGAGGATACCGGTCTGGTAGATAAAGAGCGACAGGCTGTCCTTGTAAGCCTGCATATCGGCAATGGGGCGGGTTGCCACCCCCGAGTCGGCGGCGGCCTGGGCCACGGCGGGTGCGATGGTCAGGATCAGGCGGGTGTCGAACGGCTTGGGGATCAGGTACTCGGGTCCGAATTTCAATTCCTCTCCGGCATAGGCAGCGGCCACGACATCGATGGCCTCGCGCTTTGCCAGTGCCGCGATCTCATACACGCAGGCGAGCTTCATCGCGGGCGTGATCTTGGTGGCGCCGCAGTCGAGTGCGCCGCGGAAAATGTAGGGGAAGCACAGGACGTTGTTGACCTGGTTCGGGTAGTCTGAACGGCCGGTCGCGATGATGCAGTCGGGGCGCGCGGCCTTGGCCAGTTCCGGGCGGATCTCGGGCTCGGGGTTGGCCAGGGCCAGGATGATGGGCCGCACGGCCATGGTCTTCACCATGTCGACCGTCAGTACCCCGGCGGCGGAGCAGCCCAAAAAGACGTCGGCATCCCGGACGATATCGGCCAAGGTGCGCGCCGGCGTCGACTGCGCATAGCAGGCCTTGGATTCGTCGAAGCCGCCGGGGCGGCCCTCGTAGATCACGCCCTTGGAATCGACCATGAAGACGTTCTCGCGGCGCACGCCCAGACCGACCATGACGTCCACACAGGCGATGGCCGCTGCGCCGGCACCCGAGACCGCCAGTTTCACGCCGCCGATGGCCTTGCCGACCAGCTCCAGGCCGTTGAGCAGGGCCGCGCTTGAGATGATGGCGGTGCCGTGCTGATCGTCATGGAACACCGGGATGTTCATGCGCCGGCTCAGTTCGCGCTCGACATAGAAGCACTCCGGGGCCTTAATGTCCTCCAGGTTGACGCCGCCCAGTGTCGGCTCGAGCGCGGCAATGATGTCGATCAGCTTGTCCGGGTCGTGCTCGGCCAGCTCGATATCGAAGACATCGATCCCCGCGAATTTCTTGAAGAGGCACCCTTTGCCCTCCATCACGGGCTTGCCCGCCAGCGGGCCTATGTCGCCTAAGCCCAGGACGGCCGTGCCGTTGGTCACGACGCCCACCAGATTCCCGCGTGAGGTATATTCTGCCGCGAGCGCCGGATCGGCATGGATGGCGAGACAGGGGTAGGCCACGCCGGGCGAGTATGCCAGCGCCAGGTCTTGCTGGTTCGACAGCGGCTTCGTGGGCGTGACTGAGATCTTGCCGTGACTGGGGCTACGATGATACTCAAGGGCGGCCTCGCGCAGTGCCTGTTCGGCGGCGGACAGATTTTGGCTCATAAGAAAACTCGGGCTTGATGCTGAACGGGGCAGCGCAGTGGGTTTGCCCGTCGGGGGCTGTGGGGCCTGTGAATATGGAATGTAAGCCCGCGAATCACAAGGTCACTGCCGGAAAAACCTCGGTCGCCCAGCGCGGCCTTGATCACAAATTCGCCCAAGGCCGGCCGGTCCATGTGGGTTTGCGCGCGCAAGACAATGTTCTGTAAGGGGGCGGCGACGCCGGGACTGAACAAGGTGGGCGGAATTATGATCAAGGCCGCCCGGCGCCCTCGGTGGTGATCGCGGTTTCAATCCCCGGGGCGCAACGGTACACTTCAGGGCTTTGTTGCCATTCCGAGGTCGCAGTGGTCATTCCCGACTCCGATTTCCGGCGCATTAAGCGCCTGCCACCCTATGTCTTCAATATCGTCAACGAGTTGAAGGTTAAGGCGCGAGCCAGTGGCGAGGACGTGATCGACTTCGGGATGGGCAATCCGGATCAGCCGACCCCCCAGCACATCGTCCACAAGCTGATCGAGGCGGCGGGGCGCAAGGACACCCACAGTTACTCGGTCTCCCGCAGCATCTCGCGCCTGCGCCGGGCCATCTGCAACTGGTACCGGGATCGCTACGACGTGCACCTGGACCCGGACGCGGAGGCGATCGTCACCATCGGCTCCAAGGAGGGCCTGGCGCATCTGGCGCTCGCGATCATGGGGGCCGGAGACACCGTGCTGGTGCCCAACCCGGCCTATCCGATCCATCCTTATGGGTTCATCATCGCCGGGGCCGACGTGCGCCATGTCCGCCTGACCCCGGACACCGATTTTTTCGCGGAGTTGCGGCGCGCCATCCTGGAGTCTTGGCCCAAACCGAAGATGCTGGTGCTGCATTTCCCCGGTAACCCGACCACCTAGTGCGTGGACCTGGACTTCTTCCAGCGGGTGATCGACATCGCCGGTGAGCGCAGCATCTGGGTGGTGCACGATCTCGCCTACGCTGACATCGTCTTCGACGGCTACTAGGCCCCGTCGATCCTCCAGGTCCCGGGGGCAAGGACATCGCGGTCGAGTTCTTTACGCTGTCGAAGAGTTACAACATCCCGGGTGGTGGGTCGGCTTCATGTGCGGCAACAAGACCCTGGTCGGGGCCCTGGCGCGCATCAAGTCCTAATCTCGACTACGGCCTAATCTCGACTACGGCCTTGATCACAAATCCGCCCAAGGCCGGCCGGCCCATGTGGGTTTACGCGCGCAAGACAATGTTCTGAAAGGGAGCGGCGACGCCGGGACTGAAAAAGGTAGGCGGAATTATGATCAAGGCCCTCGACTACGGCACCTTTACCCCCATCCAGGTGGCGGCCATCACCGCGCTGAAAGGCACCCAGGAGTGCGTGCGCGAGATCGCCGCGACCTATTAGGGCCGTCGGGATGTCCTGTGCAAGGGCCTGAACGAGGCCGGGTGGGAGGTCGACCTGCCGCGAGCGACCATGTCCGTGTGGCGCGCATCCCCCGCTTCATCCAAAAGTAGATCCGTCCCCACCTTTAGGACGGGGCCTCCCTGTCGCTGCAGTTATGCAAGCGTCTGATCGTCGAGGCCAAGATCGCGATGGCCCCGGAGATCGGCTTCGGCGACTATGGGGACGAGTATGTACGCTTCGGCCTGATCGAGAACAAATAGTGTTCTATCCAGGCGGTGCGCGGTATCAATGAGATGTTCCGGCGCGAGTCGCGGGCGGGGGCCTGAGTTGATGCTCTTCGCCAGGTCTCGACAAAGGCGTTCTCTCACGGAGACACAAAGAAGGGACTACCGGAAACAACCATCAGGGTCCACTGCGATGTGCCCTGCTGTGACCGTGCCGCTGCGGAGCGCGGGTCTGATACGTGATCGACGTGGCCCCCCGTTATGTTGGCTCACGAGTCGACGGCCTTGATCACAAAGTTGGCATTCGCTAGAGTATTTCGCAACATCTCGCCGCGAATGCACATCTGGTAAAGCTTGCTCTTATTCGCGCGCAGACAGGTTTCAATGCCACGTAGACTCTCCCGGTAGGTCAGTTGCGCGAACGTCATACAGAGAAGTTGATCCAGGCATGTGAGCGATTTGATCTTGTGATGGCCGCTATAACGCTGCACGCATTGCCGAAAGATCGACAGCGGAAGATGATCGGTAAGTTGTGCGAAAACCAGTTTGCCTGCGTACATAAAGCCATGTCTCCCACCCATCGGATGGGGCGGAAGACTGGCCGAGCGAGGAACCGGCGTTCAAGTCGATTTTCTAAAGAAGCGCCATTACGTATTTATAATAAAAGTCTTACGAAGCATGATCGAACAAGGCCTTGATCACAAATCCGCCCAAGGCCGGCCGGCCCATGTGGGTTTGTGCGCGCAAGACCATGTTCTGCAAGGGAGCGGCGGCGCCGGGACTGAACAAGATGGGCGGAATTATGATCAAGGCCATCGAACAACGCTGGGACACTAGTGGGGGTAATTATGGAACCGGTCAAAATCGGTCTTTTGGGTTTAGGCACCGTCGGCAGCGGTACGGTCATCGTGCTCAGCCGCAACGCCGGGGAGATCGCGCGCCGGGCCGGTCGCGGGATCGAGATCGCCCACGCCGCGGCGCGGGAAAACAAGTGCGATGCTATCACCGGGATCGAGCGCATCCGGCGTATCGGGGAGGATGCCTTCGCGGTGGTAGATGACCCGGAGGTTGAGATCGTCGTCGAGTTGATCGGCGGCTACTCTCCGGCCAAGGAACTGGTGCTGCGGGCCATTGCCAACGGCAAGCATGTGGTCACCGCCAACAAGGCCCTGATCGCGTGCCACGGCAATGAGATCTTCGCCGCTGCCCGGGAGCGCGGGGTGATGGTGGGCTTCGAGGCGGCGGTCGCCGGCGGCATCCCCATCATCAAGGCCCTACGCGAAGGCCTGGCTGCCAACCACATCGAATGGATCGCAGGCATCATCAACGGCACCGGCAATTTCATCCTCACCGAAATGCGCGACAAGGACCGGGACTTCGCGGACGTACTCAAGGAGGCGCAGGCGCGCGGCTATGCGGAGGCGGACCCGACCTTCGACGTAGAAGGGATCGACGCCGCCCACAAGCTGACCATCCTGGCCTCGCTCGCCTTCGGCATCCCGCTCCAATTCGAGCACTGTTTCACCGAAGGCATCTCCCGCATCGAGGCGCAGGACGTTGCTTATGCGGAACAACTCGGATATCGCATCAAGCACCTGGGGATTGCGCGCCGTTGCCCGGAGGGGATTGAACTGCGCGTGCATCCGACCCTCATTCCCCATCGGCGTCTGATTGCCAATGTGGACGGGGTGATGAACGCCATCCTGGTCAAGGGCGACGCAGTCGGTCCCACACTCTATTATGGTGCCGGTGCCGGTTCGCTCCCCACCGCCTCCTCGGTGGTGGCCGATCTGGTGGACGTGCTGCGGGCACTGACCACTGACCCCAACAACCGCGTGCCGCACCTCGCCTTCCAGCCGGACGAACTGGCCGACACCCCGATCCTGCCGATAGAGGAGGTGGAGACTGCCTATTACCTGCGCATGATGGCCCGCGACGAGCCCGGCGTCATGGCCCGCATCGCCAGCATCCTGGGCGAGCAGGGCATCAGCATCGAGGCGATCCAGCAGAAAGAGCCCGGTGAGGGCGACACCCATGTCCCGCTCGTCATGCTCACCCACCGGGTGCGCGAGGGCCAGATGAACCAGGCCATCGTCCGCATCGAGGCCCTGGGGTCAGTGCAGGAGGCGGTGATGCGCATCCGGATGGAAAACCTGGCTGGTTGACAAGCGCCTCAGGTTAGGATACACTCAGGTTAGCTGGTTGCGATCCCTGCCCATCGCATCGTCTTTCATTTCACGCCTAAATACTGTTCATGGCTGAATCAGATTGAAATTTGGTTCTCGATTTTGGCCTGCAAAATTATTCGACGAGGAAATTTTTTTCGATCGAAAATCTATGCGATAAGATGAACAAATTCATCGACTACTTCTAATGTGGTCTTGCGCGCGTAAACTCACATGGGCCGGCCGGCCTTGAGCGGATTTGTGATCAAGGCCCGCTGGCAGCCTAGCCTGAAGTGGTCAAAGCTATTCCATCGCGAGGTAATATCAGCCTGTCGGACTTCGGGGCCCCGTCGGGGCGGCGGGTCCGGTATACTGTCAGGATCAACCGCGATGGCCGCCCGATGGCCGGAGTGCTACTGCCGATGCGCCGCTTC
>JADNEJ010000022.1 GCA_016292295.1 Candidatus Thiodictyon intracellulare | reverse complement strand
TCGGGTGGAAGCGGCGCATCGGCAGTAGCACTCCGGCCATCGGGCGGCCATCGGGCGGCCATCGGAGTTGATCCCGACAGTGTACCGGACCCGCCGCCCCGACGGGGCCTCGAAGTCCGACAGGCTGCTAGTCCTGGCGACCTTCGGGGTCCAGTGGTGGCAGGCGCGCCCGCTCGCTACCGGAGCGCCCCGCTCCTGACGGGCCTGTCCCTGGACGGTCAGGTCATCGACCTCAGTGCCCTGCGGGGTCAACCAGTGCTGGTGCAAGTGCTGGTGCACTTTTGGGCCAGTTGGTGCTCGTTGTGCAAGCTCACCAACGGCGGCATCGACGCCATTGCCAAAGACCACCGCGTCCTGATCGTGGCCATGAAGTCTGGCGACGCCGCGGAAATCGGCCGCTTCATAGCCGCGGAAGACCTGCATTTCCCGGTAATACCTGATGAAGACGGCGTCATCTCACACTGCTGTGGGGTATCCGGGGTCCTGGCGCCCTTCGTCCTGGACGCCGTCGGGCGGATCAGCTACTCCACCATGGCTACTCCACCATGGGCGCCGACACCGAGACCGGCCTACGCGCCCGGCTGTGAGCCGCATCCGGGTCAGGCCAGGCCAAGTCCGATACCAAGTCCGACTAATACAAACCACCAGCCGACAGGACTCACACCATGCCACATCCAACCAAGACCGTCGCGCGCGCCGTCCCGCCGGTC
This sequence comes from Candidatus Thiodictyon intracellulare, assembly GCA_016292295.1. Classification (GTDB taxonomy): domain Bacteria; phylum Pseudomonadota; class Gammaproteobacteria; order Chromatiales; family Chromatiaceae; genus Thiodictyon; species Thiodictyon intracellulare. The sequence goes on along the minus strand of JADNEJ010000022.1, from coordinate 5,911 downwards.
GAGACCGCGGAACTGACCATCCGCGCCGAGGGCGGTGCCGTACACATGGAGTTATCCGCCGCCGAGACCCTAGTCGGCTTCACCGGGACCCCGGGCACCGCGGCGCAACAGCAAAACCTGAAGGTCGCCGGGGAAAACCTCAAACACGGCGAGGCCCTGGTGCGCTTCAACCCCTAGGCGAGTTGCTTGCTGGAAGAGGCCAAAGTGAACGCCAACCCGCGGGAACGCCACGGCGAGGCCCGTATGGGGGCCAGCTACCGCTTCAACTGCTCCTTTCCCAAGTCGCTCAACTCCGCCGCGCTGGGGCTCTTCATCGGCTTTTCGGCCCTGAAACGCGTCCATGTCCACTACACCACGGCCCACGGCGAGGACGCGGCGGTGCTGACCCTCGGCAACCCGGTTATGACCTTCGTACCCTTGCAGTAAACCGCTGCCGTGGCGCCATCAAGGCAACGCCTTGACCCGCGGCTCGCCCGGGTTCAGTTCAGGCGTCTCCTCCCCCTTGCAGAACATTGTCTTGCGCGCGAAAACCCACATGGGCCGGCCAGCCTTGAGCGGATTTGTGATCAAGGCCACCGATCGTGAGCGTCGACAACTGAAGTCGCTTGAACGACAACTGACCTGTCCGCAGCAAATTGCGATGCACGCACGGATTATCTTGTTGGCGAGTCGAAACGTCGGCGTGCGGGCGACGGCCGACGAACTCGGTATCGGTCGATCTACTGTCCAAGCTTAGCGGCGGTGGGCGGAGAACTCTGACGCCAGCGTCGCGGAGCGGTTGTCGGATGCCCCGCGGCCCTGTACGCCACCGATTTTCACGGCCGAGCAGATCTGCGTGATGGTGGCGCTGGCCTGCGAAGACCCACGCGAGAGTGGACGAGCCATCCCCCATTGGACACAAGGGGAAGTCGCTGACGAGGCGATGAAACGGGGGGTTTTCCCGAGCATCTCGTCGCGCTCTATCGGGCGTTTTCGCTCTATCGGGCGTTTTTTTAAACTCAGCGGATATCAAACCGCATCGCAGTCGCGGCTGGCTGGACGCCAAACCAGATCCTCAGTTCGCGGAGAAACTCCACGTCCACGACATCTGCGAGACGTACCGTCTGGCCCCGGAGCGGGCGGCAGCGGGAATACAGACGATCTCGGTTGACGAAATAACATGAATACAGGCACTTGAGCGTATGGCGCCGACTGAGCGTATGGCGCCGACGCAGCCAATACCCTCGGGACGGATCAAGCGCCGCGAGTTCGAGTATCAGCGCCACGGTACACATACTCTGATTACCGGGTCAAACGTCTCGACAGATAAGGTTATCCGGCAGCTCGGCCAGACGCAAACCGAAGACGATTTCGCGCGTTTCCTAATCCCCAATTTTTGCTGCGTGCCCGACGGAGTCGCAGTTGCACCTCGTCATGGACAATCTCAATACTCATTCCTCAGAATCCGTCGTGCGTTTAGTCGCGGATGACCTCGGCGTCAAAGGCAAGTGTGGAATTCTCGAGTCCATGGCGGCGCGCCAAGTGTTTCTTTGCGATCCCACGCAACGCATCGTCTTTCATTTCACGCCTAAACACTGTTCATGGCTGAATCAGATTGAAATTTAGTTCTCGATCTTGGCCCGCAAAGTTATTCGACGAGGAAATTTTCTTTCGGTCGAAGACCTGTGCGATAAGATCAACAAATTCATCGACTACTTCAAGACGATGACCAAGCTTTTCCGCTGGACATGCCAGGGCAAGCTGCTGGCAGCCTAGCCGGAAGTGGTTCGAGCGATTCAATCGCGAGGTACTAGTTTCGTCAATCGGCTTTCGTCATCCGGCCGGCGCCCGATGCCCCGCCGTTCGCGGGTGGGCGTCCGAGCAGGTGATCGCGAGGGTGTCTTCACAAGAGCCTCGTCCGTCGGACGGGGCTCTTTGCGTTTTGGTCTAAGGCTAAGGACAACGTCATGAAATTCGTCGACGAGATATTCATCCGGGTCGAGGCCGGCGACGGCGGCAGCGGCTGTGTCAGCTTTCGCCGCGAGAAATATATCCCCAAGGGCGGCCCGGACGGCGGCGACGGCGGGGATGGCGGCAGTATCCACCTAGTGGCCGACAACAATCTCAATACTCTGGTCGACTTTCGCTTTCAGCGGACCCACCGGGCCGAGTCCGGCCACAAGGGCATAGGCAAGAACATGCGCGGTCGCGGCGGTCGTGACCTCCTGATCCGGGTGCCGGTCGGGACCCGGGTCTTCGAGCCGGAGACCGGTGAATCCCTGGGTGAATTGCTGACCAACGGGGAGCGACTGCTGGTCGCCCAGGGCGGTTTCCACGGCATCGGCAATGCCCGGTATAAGTCGAGCACCAATCGAGCGCCTCGTCAGTTTTCACCCGGCACCCCGGGGGAGCGGCACGATCTGCACCTGGAACTGATCCTGTTGGCAGACGTGGGGCTGCTCGGCTTCCCCAACGCCGGTAAGTCGTCCCTGATCAGACAGGTCTCCAGTGCCCGCCCCAAAGTGGCCGATTATCCCTTCACGACCCTGTATCCGAACCTGGGCGTGGTCCGCCTGGGGCACCGGCGCAGCTTCGTGATCGCCGACATCCCGGGGGTGATCGAGGGGGCGGCCGAGGGCGCCGGACTGGGCATTCAGTTCCTCAAACACCTGGCCCGCACCCGGCTGCTCCTGCACCTGGTCGATCTGGCCCCACTGGATGAGTCGCTGGAGCCGGCCGCGCAGGTACGCAAGATCGAGGCCGAGCTTACCGCTTTCGGCGGTGACCTGGCGCAGAAGGAGCGCTGGCTGGTGCTGAACAAGTGCGATCTGCTTCCGCCCGAGGTCCTGCGGCAGCGCCGCGAGCAGGTCGTGGATGACCTGAGTTGGCTGGCGCCGGTGTATGAGTGCTCGGCCCTGACCGGCGCCGGTACAGTCCAGTTGATGGAGGATCTAATGCGTCGTCTGGAGGCCCTCAAGGTCGAGTTCGGCGAGGCCAGACCCGCGGATGAGCCCGACGCTGCCGACTGGCACCCGCTCGATCGAGCCTGACGAGTTCCCCTAAGCCAAGCCTAAAGGAGCACTAAGACGTGATCTCCCGTGACACTCTCCCCGCGACCCGTCGTTGGGTCGTCAAGATCGGCAGCGCGCTCCTGACTCGCGACGGCCTCGGGCTGACCCGGGGGATGCTAATGCCCTGGGTGGAACAGATCGCGATGCGCCGGGCGGCCGGTCACGACGTGGTGCTGGTGTCCTCCGGGGCGGTCGCCGAGGGCATGGTGCGGATGGGCTGGCGGCAGCGCCCCAAGGCGCTCCATGAGCTTCAGGCCGCTGCCGCCATCGGCCAGATGGGGCTGGTACGCGCCTATGAGGCCTGCTTCGAGACCTTCGGTTTGCACACCGCCCAGGTGCTGCTGACGCGCGACGACCTGGCCCAACGTGCCCGCTATCTCAACGCTCGCGGTACCCTGCGCACCCTGCTGGGGCTCGGGGTGATCCCGGTCATCAACGAGAACGATACGGTCGCCACCGATGAGTTGCGCTTCGGCGACAACGACACCTTGGCCGCCCTGGTGGCCAACCTGATCGAGGCCGATCTGCTGATCCTGTTGACCGATCAGGACGGGCTCTTCGACCGCGATCCGCGCCGTGACCCGGGCGCCCGGCTGATCGGCGTGACCCGGGTGGACGACCCGCAACTGGACCTGGTGGCCGGGGGGAGCGTCACCGCGCACGGCACCGGCGGGATGGTGACCAAGGTGCGGGCGGCCCGGCTGGCGGCCCGCTCAGGGGCGGCCACGGTCATCGCCCCCGGCCGCGGCGCGGGCGTCCTGACGCGGATCGGCGCGGGTGGAGCGGTGGGGACCCTGCTGGTGCCGGCGCAGGGGCCCCAGGCGGCGCGCAAGCAGTGGTTGGCCGGGCACCTCCAGGTGCGCGGCCGGCTGACCCTGGACCCGGGTGCTGTGTGCGCACTGCGGGAGAAGGGCACCAGCCTGTTGGCAGTGGGGGTCAAGGCGGTGCACGGCACCTTCGACCGGGGGGAAGTGGTTGCCTGTGTGGACGAAGAGGGCCGGGAGGTCGCCCGGGGCCTGGTCAACTACGATGTGACCGAGACCCTGCGTATCCGTGGGGAGCCCACCAGCCGACACGAGGCAATTCTCGGCCATAGCGACGCCGAGGAGCTGATCCACCGGGACAATTTGGTCGTTCTCTGAGGACTGGCAACGGATTTGAGACGGTATCCGGCGCACTTGCCAGCGCGCGAGAAAATTGTCGTCAGCCCGTGACGGCTCGCGAGCCGGTGCCTGATGTATATGTGATCACGGCGGGAGCTCAAGCACCCGCCGTGCCAAGCGGTTATTTGCTTTCGTGCGTCTCGAACAGCCGATAGACCCCGCCGGCGATTCCGGCGCCGATGAACGGGGCAAGCCAGAAGAGCCACAGTTGGGATAGGGCCAGGCCCTCGCCGTTCAGCCACAGGATGAGCGCCGGGCCGGTGCTGCGCGCCGGGTTCACGGCGGTGTTGGTCACCGGGATGGAGATCAGGTGGATCAGGGTCAGGCCCAGGCCGATGACGAGACCCGCGTGGCTGGTGATCCCACGCTTGTCGGTGGCGCCCAGGATGATGAACAAGAACATGGCGGTCATGACGACCTCCATGATCAGGCCGGTGGTCATGCCGTACTTGCCCGGGGACAGCTCGCCGAATCCGTTGACCGCCAGGCTGTTGGCCTTGAGGACGAACTCCGGGTTGCCCTGGAGGATCAGCAGGATCAAGAAAGCCGCCAGGATCGCCCCGATGGTCTGGAAGATGATGTACATGGGCAGGTCCCCTGCGGGGAAGCGGCCACCCACGACCAGACCAACGGTCACAGCCGGGTTCAGATGGCAGCCGGAGATGTGGCCGATCGCGTAGGCCATGGTCAGAACTGTGAGGCCGAAGGCGAAGGCGCAGCCGAGCAGACCGATGCCGATATCATTGGGGCCGGCCATGAAGACCGCCGCCAGCGCCGCGCTGCCGCAGCCGCCTAAGACCAGCCAGAAAGTGCCGATCAACTCGGCCATGGAACGGGAGATCAGGGACATGCAGATCACCTCAGCGTTATGTAAAGGAAACGGGTTCCGGATTTGGAAGCTAGCCCAGCAGTCGGCGGTTTCCTGATGCCGTTCGCGCGCCAAAGGGTAGGCGGCGGATCGGTTGCCGGGTACGATCGGGCGGCATTGTAAGCGATCGGACAGGCCGCGGCGTGGACGCCAGGTGATTTGGTGCCTTATTGGACGCGCCAGGCGTCCTTCGTCTTGATCAGCGCGATCTCGGAGCGCTTGAACTCGACCTCGCCGGCACCCACGCCGGCCTCGACCAGCACGCCGTAGATGTACATATCCTTGCGCTCCTCGACCGGGTTGCATTCCACGATGTCGACCTTGACCAGCTTGATGGTAAGATTCGCCGCCACCGGGTCGAGATACCGGGTCGTCCCCGCGTTGATCTGGTTGATTCTGTCCGTGTAGGCGACGCGGATGTCGGTTTCGGTCGGGCCCTTGTACTCGGTCTTGTCAGCGCCCTTTTTTGCGGTGCTGGGTTTGGCCGGGGCCGGGGCCGGGGCCGGGGCGGGCGGCTTGGCCGGAGCTTGCGTCGGGACCGGCGCGGTGGCCGGGGTCGCTGCTGAGATCGGCTTCGGCGCCGACTGGTGGGCCGCGTGGCCGGCCATGGCGATGAGGAGAACCGTGAGTAGGTAAGTTTTGCACATGCGCTGGCTACCGGGTGGCTTGGGTTCGAGGTGCCTCGATGGTCGTCGCGGCCGTCTCGCTGCGGGGCCAGGGCCTGGGCCCGCTGCGTGGACCGGTCGCCGCAGTCCTGAGCGCTAGTAGCCTGTCTGACTTAGCGACCGGCGCCACCGCCTGAGGCCCTTGGACGGGCTTTTATGGCAAAA
>JADNEJ010000453.1 GCA_016292295.1 Candidatus Thiodictyon intracellulare | reverse complement strand
TTCAGTGGAGTATAGATATTTTCAAATTTGACAAATAAATTGTTGTTCAAAAAAAAAGATTGCATTTACTTCGGCTTTAGGATCATGGCGGCAAACCTCGTCTGGGGTAAATTAATCGGTGATATTGTAAATTAAAACAGCGCGTTAGCGCTAATTTTATGGAATTACTCTGCAAACCCCGTCACATGTGGATCCGCGTCCCAATCTGGAGTCGCGCTCGCGCTATGCCTGAAGGAAATACTGTTCACACCCTGGCCGTGATGCTGGGCCGGTGGCTTACGGGGCGTCGATCCGGGTGCCGCGGCAGGCCCTGCCGGATCTGAGCGGGTGCCGGGTCTAGTGTGTCACCAGCCGTGGCAAACACCCAAATACCTTTGCATCGATCTGGATGATAGTCACTGCCTGCTCAGCCACCTGAGGGCTTTATGGCTCTTGGCATCACTATGTGCTGGACGAACCCTGGCAGAAGCCGCCGGGCCAAACGTCGCTGGTGCTGGAACTGAGCTGCCGGGTGGGCCTTGATTATAATTCCGCCCACCTTGTTCAGTCTCAGCGTCGCCGCTCTCTTGCAGAACATGGTCTTGCGCGCGAAAACCCACATGGGCCGACCGGCCTTGGGCGGATTTATGATCAAGGCCGGCCGGGTGTACGTCTGCTTCAATGCTCGCGAGGTGGAACTGATGCGCGCCCAAGGGTTTTCAGCGTTAGACCAGTACCGCCGTCTGGGGCCGGACATGATCCATGAGTTGTGAGTTAGCGCAACCCGCTCGCCTGCCCGAGCGAGCCCGGGACCTGCTCCCGGGTGACACACCGGCGGTGGACCTGTTGCTGGATCAGCGGGTCGCGGCCGGGACCGGCAGCACCTACAAATCTGTAGGTGCTGTTCATCGGCCGCTATTCGCCACTGTTGCGGCTTGCTGACCTGTCACATGAACATATTATGCAAGTATACAGCATAGCGGGGGCTTTAATCAACGAAAATCTGCACGGCGGGCCGCGCCGTACCCGCTGGCCCGATGATGGCCGCGGTGCGCTCCAGGCCTATGGGCGTGCCGCCAGGCCTTGCTTGCGTTGCGGCGCGTCCATTCGGCGCGACCAACCCGGGCGCCATCCCCGCTCGACCTACCGGTGTCCCACCTGTCAGGCCGGCCCAGCGACGGGGACGGCGAAGCGCGCAGGGCGAAACGTCCTGGTTCGCGCTCACTCAAACAGGTCCCGGAACGCCTTAGCGAGGCAGCGATAGGCGTCCCAGCCGTCTTGGTCCATCACCTGATCGATCACCCAGCGTTTCTCCTATCCCCCTACCATCAAGCCTTTGACCTCGTACCCCAGATGGCGCAGGAAGGCATAGCTCGGCTCTTGCGCGTCGGGCCTTGATCATAATTCCGTCCACCTTGTTCAGTCCCGGCGTCGCCGCTCCCTTGCAGAATATGGTCTTGCGCGCGCAAACCCACATGGACCGGCCTTGAGCGGATTTGTGATCAAAGCCATCGCGTCGAGTTGGTATTGTGCGTATTCACCGGAGCGCTGCTTAAGCAAGATGATGAACGCGTGAGCGTAGTCCCCGGGGCCCAGCAGGTCCGTACTGTTGTCGACAAGTTGCTCGATCAGCTTGTGGGCGAGGGCGGTGATCAGTACGCGGTGCCGCGCGTCGTGCTCCGTCGCTGCCCCGTCGGGGGCCGCGGCCGGCGCCCCGTCCGCGGTGGGCTATTGGGCGTGGGCGAGTCGGTCGGCGACCTGGATCAGGAACGCCAGATACTCCTGGATCACGCCCAGGCGCTGGGCGTCGTCGCGGTAAACGAAGCACTCGCAGTGCAGGTTGATGGCCTTGTCCAAGGCGATACGCCAGGCAATGAAGACCAGGGCCCCGGCGATTTCGGGTAGCGCACACCCGGTCCCGGCGTTCGACCAATGATTCTTGATGCGTATTGCCACGCCACACTCTCACATTCATGCATGGCGATAGACCCGCGTCTTGGCCAGGGTGGCATTTTTTTCCAGATATTCGATCATCAGACCCGCGATATCCTTGCCGGTCGCACCTTCGATCCCTTCCAGGCCCGGGGTGGCGTTGACCTCCAGCACCAGCGGGCCGCGTTGCGAGCGCAGGATGTCCACGCCGGCCACGTTGAGCCCCATGATGCGGGTGGCGTGGGTAGCGGTGAAGCGCTCCTGCGGGGTAATGCGGATGGGGCTGGCGCTGCCGCCGCGATGCAGATTGGAGCGGAACTCCCCGGGTTTGGCCTGGCGCTTCATCGCGGCGACCACCCGCTCCCCGATCACGAAGCAACGGATGTCCGCCCCTTGGGCCTCCTTGATGTATTCCTGGACCAGGATGTTGGTGCGCAGCCCCATGAAGGTCTCGATCAGGCCTTTGGCGGCGGGTTCGGTGTCCGCCAACACCACCCCGATCCCTTGGGCCCCCTCCAGGAGCTTGATGACCAGCGGTGGCCCGCCGACCATCTTGATCAGGTCCTCAATGTCGTCCGGGGCATAGGCGTAGCCGGTGATGGGCAGCCCGATGCCCTTGCGCGAGAGCAGTTGCAGTGAGCGCAGTTTGTCCCGGGCGCGAACGATGGCCACCGACTCATTCAGGGCAAATACCCCCAGCATCTCGAACTGACGTAGCACCGCCGTCCCGTAGAAGGTAACGGAGGCGCCGATGCGTGGGATCACCGCGTCGAAGCCATTGATCTCCCCCCCCTTGTAGTGGATGGACTGGGCCTGGGTGCTGATGTTCATATAGCAGCGCAGCACGTCGATCACCTGGATCTCATGCCCGCGCGCCTGCGCCGCGGCCACCAGGCGGCTGGTGGAGTAGAGGGTCGGGTCCCGCGACAAGAGTGCGATCTTCATCCCTGGGGTTCAGGCATTGAAATAGCGCTCCACCTACGTCAGTCGCTCCTGGTTGCTGACGAATTCCGCACGGGCGAAGCGCACCATGAGCACCATGTGGCCGGCCCGCTCGCCGTGGTAGGCGCGCAGGTACTCGATCTGCGTCGACTGAGGGTCCTCCTCGCGCTCTTGCCGCACCACGTTCATGCGGTCCAGGCAGATGCGTTCGGGTCTGGCGGCGATCAGGGTCTCGGGGGTGCGCAGCAGTACGGCAAAGCGGTCCAGGTAGTCATTGAGCGTCGACAGCCGTTGGTGTGCATCGGCCAGTTTTCGTTCCAATTCTTTGATTTCATTTCCGATAATCAGGTATTCTGTGGTCTGGGCGCGGTGGTCGCGCAGGATCTCCAGGCCGTGGGCCAGCGGGCTCACCACCTTCTGCTTGATGCGCACAATGCGCAGGCCGTCTTCCGACTCCTCGATCCGCGCTTGTTGGCGCCCGATCTCCTGGATAGCGAACTCCACCAGGGCATCCATGATGGCCGCGACGGTCTTGGCCGAAACCGTCTCCTGGTTTCCGGCGGCCATGATGACCTCAATGTTGTCGAAGGAGAGTGAGGTCTGCGCGATGTCGCGCTGCAAGGTCTCACCGCTGAGTTCCATGCCGAGTTGGCGACGGAATACTAGCAGCGCCATGAGGATGGCATAGTAATCCCCCATCATGAGGGCCGTCTTACCCATGCAGTCGCGACAGTCGGTTCTGGAGACCGCCCAGCGGATGCGGCCAGGGTCGCTGAACAGTGAGTTGAGCAGGGCGTCCTGCACCTAGGTCTGCCGGTTGAACCGCACCGGGTCCGGGGACGCGCCGGGCGAGTTCCTCGCTGTAGTCGAGGCAGCGGGCGATGGGCTCGCGCAGCAGACGCCGGTAACCGTTGAGCCCACGGATGCGCGGATTAGCCAAGTCGACGACGTGCTCGATGGCGTGCCGGATCGCGTCCTCGCGCAGCCGGTTGCGCGCCTTCCGCACCCGCAGCCGCGACCGCTGGTCGTTGACGAGGCGGGTGAGGTCCTGCCAGGGTCTGCTCATCGGTTGGGGGTGTCCGCGGCCTGCTCGGTGTCAGGGCCGGTCGCGCCTTCCTTGGTGAACAGTGTGTGCAGCAGCAGGACGACCACGCCGATGCTGATGGCGCTGTCCGCGATATTGAAGGCCGGCCAGGGGTTGAACAGTGTCAGCGGGACCCAGGGCAGATAGACCTGGATGAAATCGATGACGTGACCAAGCAGCACGCGGTCGATCAGGTTGCCGACCGCCCCGCCGATGATCAGGGCCAGAGTGGCCGCCATGGTCCGCTCACGGGGCCGCAGCCGTACTAGCCAGGCCGTCAATATGGCGGTGATGACGAGTGCCGCGGCGGCGAACAGCCAGCGCTGCCAGCCCCCGGCAGCGGCTAGCAGGCTGAAGGCCGCACCGGCGTTGAAGGCCAGCGTCAGGTTCAGGTTGGGGATCAACTCAATCGTTTGGAAGGGTTGCAGTGAGCCTATCACCAGCCACTTGGTGGCCTGGTCCAGGAGGACCACGATGAGCGAAAGCCAGAGCCAATGTTTCATTGCGCAATCCAGAAAGAGTAGTGAGTGAAAAGCGGTCTTGATCATCATCCCGGGCGTTGCGCGAACGGCGAGGTCGGCGGTCCGCGCAGCAGACCCTACGGGACCGATTACCGCTCAAGGTCAAGTTGATGCTCAGACCCGCCACAGGTTCACCTCATAACGGGTGATCTGCGGATCATCGCTTATCAAGACCAAGGGTTCGGTTTGAGCCTGGGCGGCCTTGATCATAATTCCGCCCACTTTGTTCAGTCCCGGCGTCGCCGCTCCCTTTCAGAACATGGTTTTGCGCGCGCAAACCCACATGGGCGGGCCGGCCTTGGGCGGATTTGTAATCAAGGCCGGCCTGGGCGATTAGCAGCCGATCAAATGGGTCGCGGTGAAGGTGGGAGAGGCCGCGTACCCGCAGGGCATGCAGACCGCTGACCGGCAACTCCTCGAAGCCGGTCCTCAGGGCCGCGGAGCGCACCAACCCCGGCTCGGCCGCGAAGTCCAGCCGGTCCAGCGCCCGCTTGATTGCGATCTCCCAGATGTTCGCGGCGCTGAAGAAGACGCGGTTCTCGGGCGCCTCCAGGGCCTCACCGGCAGCGCTCGGCAGGCGTCCCGGCTCGATGAGTGCCCAGAGCAGGATGTGGATGTGCGTATCCAGCAGGAGCCGCACTAGTACCTCGCGATGGAATCGCTCTGGCCACTTCAGGCTAGGCTGCCAGCGGCTTTCCCTGGTATGTCCAGCAAAAAGGCTTAGCCATCGTCTCATTGAAGTGGCCGATGAATTTATTGATCTTATTGCATAGATCTTCGACCGGAAGAAAATTTCCTTGTCGAATAACTTTGCGGGCCAAGATCGAGAACTAAATTTCAATCTGATTCAGCCATGAACAGTGTTTAGGCGTGAAATGAAAGACGATGCGATGTGTGGGATCGCAAAGAAACGCTTGGCGCATCACCATGGATTCGAGAATTTCCTTGCCTTTGACGCCGAGGTCACAGTTAAAGCCAATGGCATCCGCGACTAAACGCACGACGGATTCTGAGGAACGGGTATTGAGATTATTCATGACGAGGTGCAACTGCAATTCCGCCGAGCACGCAGCAAAAATAGGGGATAGGAAACGCGCGAAATCGTTTTCGGTTCGCGTCTGGTCGAGTTGCCGAGTCACCTTGCCGGTCGCGACGTTGAACCCAGCAATCAGAGTATGGGGGCCGTGGCGCTGATACTCGAACTCGCGGCGCTCGACCCATTCCTAGGTCATTGGCTGCGTCGGTGCTATACGCTCAAGTGTTTGTATTTAGGTTATTTCGTCAAGCGAGAGCGTCTGGATTCCCGCTGCCGCCCGCTCCGGGGCCAAACGGTACGGCTCGCAGATGCCGTGGAGTTTCTCTGCGCACTGGGGATCTAGTTTGGCGTTCAGCCAGCCGCGACTGCGATGCGGTTTAATGTCCACTGATTTTAAAAAAGCGCCCGATAAAGCACGATGAGATGCTCGGGACAATCCCCCGCTTCATCGTCTCGTCGGCGATTTCCCATTGTGTCCAATGGGTAATGGCTCGCCCACTCTCGCGCGAGTCTTCGCAGGCTAGCGCCACTACCGCGCAGATCTGCTCGGCCGTGAAAATCGGTGGCGCACTGGGCCGCGGGGCATCCAATAACCGCTCCGCGACGCTGGCGTCGGAGTGCTCCGTCCGTCGCCGCCGCCAAGCTTGGACGGTAGATCGACCGATACTGAATTCGTCGGCCGTCGCCCGCACGCCGACGTCTCGACTCGCCAACAAGATAAAAGATAATCCGGGCGCGCATCGCAATTTGCTGCGGACAGGGCGGTTGTCGTGCAAACACTTTCAGTTGTCGACGCTCACGATCGGTTACAGGGACGGAGGCAGCACGCAGTCATGGCATCGCAGAGAATCAGTAGAATTCTAAAAAAATGGTAGTTTACGACATACCCACAAAAATGGCATTATTATTTCTATAGTTTTGTACTAGTACCTCGTGATTGAGTCACGCGGACTACTTCCCGCTAGGCTTCCAGCGGCTTGCCCTGGTATGTCCAGCGAAAAGGCTTAACCATCGTCTCATTGAAGTAGTCGATGAATTTGTTGATCTTATTGCATAGATCTTCGACCGAAAAAAAATTCCCTCGTCGAATAACTTTACGGGCCAAAATCGAGAAAAAAATTTCAATCTGATTCAGCCATGAACAGTGTTTAGGCGTGAAATGAAAGACGA
>JADNEJ010000573.1 GCA_016292295.1 Candidatus Thiodictyon intracellulare | reverse complement strand
CGGTCCATCGGGTGGAAGCGGCGCATCGGCAGTAGCACTCCGGCCATCGGGCGGCTATCGGGGTTGATCCCGACAGTGTACCGGACCCGCCGCCCCGATGGGGCTCCGAAATCCGACAGGCTGCTAGTGATACGCGACATCGGTTTCTGACCAATCGGCCAATGCCTTATGTCATGCCCTTTCAGGGCTGATGGGCTAACCTGGGCTATCCCAAGGCGCTGCCCTGGGCTGGTATGTCTGATCGCGTTGGGCTCATCCTGAGCATCGAGCTCATTGTATCCATGCAGGTCGAGGAGGTCACCTGTGCGGTGATCGGCCCAGCGCCTTCAACGATCTGTTTTTTTTGGGTTTTTGTGTGAGTAATTGCCGGATCTGGGATGATAATCCCGGCCGTCACTGTTGCCGCGACGTCGCTGGTCCGCACAGCGGACCCTAAGGGCGGGAGCCTTGGTCATAGCTTCAGCCACACGCTCTTGCGGCCTTGATCATAATTCCGCCCACCTTGTTAAGTTCCGGCGTCGCCGCTCCATTGCAGAACATTGTCTTGCGCGCGCAAACCCACATGGGCCAGCCGGCCTTGGGCGGATTTGTGATCAAGGCCCGCTCTTGCGGCCACCCGTCGCGGCTCCTAGGCCGCGACGGGTGTCACCCACGAGGTGGCCGGAATAATGAGGAAGGCCCGGGCGGGGAGTCGGGCCGCACGGGTCCGTGGTGCGGACCGACCGCCGCTCAGTTGGCCTCTCTGTCGCGCCCTTTTTGGGGCAGGTCTTGCTGCTTGCGTGTCGGACAAACGAAAAAATCGCCCGAAGGCAGCTTTTTCAGGCATTATGTAGTACATGCAAGTAGTTATTGAATCAATTGGTTACGCAGAATCTGGCGGCAACTCAGTGCGATGCGGGCGGGCCTTAATCACAAATCCGCTCAAGGCCGGCCGGCCCATATGGGTTTGCGCGCGCAAGACCATGTTCTGGAAGGGAGCGGCGACGCCGAGACTGAATAAGGTGGGCGGAATTATTATCAAGGCCATGCGGGCAGGTGGGCGCCGGGATCTGCCAGATTTCGGTGAGAAATCCGGCTGCCGTGGCTGGCTCAGAATCGCGAAGTCGTAGCTAAGTCACTGAATAAATAACCATGTGCGTTTGCTATATAAAGCCGGCTTTTTCTCCTTAAGCCAGACGCGAGATCGCGTGCAACAGAGGGTTTTTCGGTGGACAAGATGCGGCACTGGCCGGCGGATTGCAATGAATACTCCAGTCCGGCTCGATGCGGTCGTCTCTCTAAATGATAGCTCAATGTGAGGAGGTTCAGTTCACGAGGCGGGACCATTGCCTGCGCCTTCCCGAGTTCAGTGCTTCGGAACGGGCTGCTGCGCAAGCCAGGTGTCGAGCGCATTAGCGAAGGCGGCCCGGTCGTGCGGACCCAGGGGCGCCGGGCCGCCGGTATCGATACCGCTGCCGCGCAGCGTATCCATGAAGTCACGCATGGTGAGGCGTTCGCGGATGTTGTCCGCCGTGTAGCGCTCACCGCGGGGGTTAAGTGCATGGCCGCCCTTGGCGATGACCTCGGCGGCCAGCGGGATGTCGGCGGTGATGACCAGATCGCCGGAGGAGAGCAGGCGCACGATCTCGTTGTCGGCCACATCGAAGCCGGGGGCGACGCGGATGCTGCGGATGAGTCGCGACGGCGGCGTGGCGATGGGCTGGTTGGCGACCAGGGTCAGCGGGAGGCCGACCCGTACCGCGGCGCGGAACAGGATGTCCTTGATCACCTTTGGGCAGGCATCGGCGTCGACCCAGATCTGCATGGCGGCGGTGGTGCCCGAGCCCCGTTCAGGGCCCGGGCGTTGCGGCTGCGACTGCAACTGCTACTCGTCTTCCGCGGTGGCGAGGACGACCACGGCCACCGGCTCGACGGGACCGGCATCGAGATCCAGTGCGTCCAGGCCCGCGGACTTCGCGCTCGCGCCCTTGAGGGCCGGCAACTCGCCGCGGTGTGCCTCGTGGACCAGGATCAGTCCGCCGAGCGGAGGCAGGGCGATGGGGATCGAGTGGGGGCGGCCCATCCAAATCACGTCCTCGGAGCGGACCCCGCCCTGGTTGCCGACGTTGCTGCCGCCGTAGAACTCGGCGTCGGAGTTGATGGCCTCGCGCCAGAAGCCGGCCTTAGGGACGCCGATGCGGTAGTTGTTGCGCGGCACCGGGGTAAAGTTGAAGACGGCGACGACCAGGCGCCCTCCGGCCTTGTCCTTGCGAACATAGCTTAACACGGACTGGGAGCTGTCGTGGCAGTCGATCCACTCGAACCCGGACCCCTCGAAATCGACCTCGTGCAGGGCGGGCTGTTCGCGGTAGAGCCGGTTCAGATCAGAGACGATCTGCTTGATCCCCTGGTGCTGGGGACGCTTCAGCAGTTCCCAGTCCAGGGCCTCGTTGAAGTCCCATTCCTGGCCTTGGCCGAACTCGCACCCCTGGAACAGAAGCTTCTTGCCCGGGTAGCTGAACATGAAGGTGTAGAGCAGACGCAGGCTCGCGAAGCGCTGCCAGGGGTCTCCAGGCATCTTGTCCAACATGGACTTCTTGCCGTGCACCACCTCGTCGTGGGAAAAGGGCAGGACGAAGTTTTCGGTGAAGGCGTAGAGCAGGCCGAAGGTCAGCAGATCATGGTGATAGTGGCGGTAGATGGGGTCATTCCCCATGTAGGACAGGGTGTCGTGCATCCAGCCCATGTTCCACTTCATGCTGAAGCCCAGGCCCCCCAGGTAGGTCGGGCGCGAGACCGCCGGCCAGGCGGTGGACTCCTCGGCGATCATCATGCTGCCCGGGTACTGTTCATGGGTGATCATGTTCAACTGGCGGATGAAGTCAACCGCGTCCAGATTCTCGTTGCCGCCGTATTTATTGGGGATCCACTCGCCGGCCTTGCGGGAGTAGTCCAGATAGAGCATGGAGGCGACGGCGTCCACGCGCAGCCCGTCGATGTGGAACTCGGAGAGCCAGTAAAGGGCGCTGGAGAGCAGGAAATTCTTCACCTCGTTGCGGCCGAAGTTGAAGATCAGGGTGCCCCAGTCCTTGTGCTCACCCAGGCGCGGGTCCGCGTGCTCGTAGAGGGCCGAGCCGTCGAAGCGCGCCAGGGCATAGGCGTCCTTCGGGAAGTGGGCGGGTACCCAGTCGAGCAGCACGCCGATGCCCGCCTGGTGCAGGTGATCGATGAAGAAGCGGAAATCCTCCGGGCTGCCGTGGCGGCTGGTGGGCGCGAAGTAGCCGGTGCACTGGTAGCCCCAGGAGGCGTCCAGGGGGTGTTCGGTGATGGGCAGCAGTTCGATGTGGGTGAAGCCCAGCTCCGCGGCGTAGGTCGCGAGCTGCACCGCCAGCTCTCGGTAATTCATGAAGTCGCCGGCGGCGTCGCGCTGCCAGGAGCCCAGGTGGACCTCGTAGGTGGAGAAGGGCCGGCGCTGCCAGTCCAACTCCGCGCGCGCCTTCATCCAGTCGCCGTCGCCCCAATCGTAGGCGCTAGGGGCCGTGATCAGCCCGGCGGTCTCGGGGCGCTCCTGGAAGGCATTGGCGTAGGGGTCGATCTTGACGTGGGTATAGCCGATGCGGTCGCGCAGTTCGTACTTGTAGAAGCCGCCGGCCCCGATACCGGGGATAAAAAGTTCCCAGACCCCGGTAGCGCAACGCACCCGCATGGGGTGGGCACGACCGTCCCAGCGGTTGAAGTCACCCACGACGCTCACCCGGTCGGCGTTCGGCGCCCAGACGGCGAACTGGACCCCGCTCACCCCGTCCACTTCCTTCAGGTGGGAGCCCAGGAAGCGGAAGGCGTCCCAGTGCTTGCCCTCGCCGAACAGGTGCAGGTCGAAGTCGCGCAACTGGGGCGAGAAGCAATAGGGGTCGTAAGCGGTGCCGCGGTTGCCTGCCTTGTCTTCCCAGGCCAGGCGATAGCGCTCCGGAACCAGCGCCGCCTCACCCTCCCAGGTGAAGAGGTCGGTCCCCTCGGTACGGATCATCTGCGCCTTCGCCTCCAGGATCTGCACCCGCTCCACCGCAGGCAGGAAGGCGCGCACCGTTACCCGGCTGCCGGTGACGTGCCGCCCCAGGACCTCGAAGGGGTCGTGGTGACGGGCCTCGACGATACGTGCGAGCGGCTCGGGCAACTTGGGGGCGGTGCTGGTGGGGGCGACCATAGGGGTTCTGTTCTCCGGGAGGGCTTGTTATGTGCGTCGGGGGTGACCTGCGGCGTACCGCGCGGCCCCTACGTCAGTGGTGATTTCGGCGATCGCGTGCCTCAGACAGGGGGCCTGTCGTTCGTCGGCGGGGGCCGGGGCGGACGAGCGGCGCGTCAATTCGGGGCGGATATCGGACGCGGGTCGGGACCGGGGCCCCGGGGGTGGGCATTCGCAACGTGTGAGAGGGTGCGCCACCGATCGGTTAGGGGTTCCGTCATCCCATCAGATCGTCAGATGGTACCATAAGCCTACCGGCGTGCACTCCATAACGCCAAACGCCGGACCAAAACCACCAAAAGGACGATCCATGCCGGCATCGAACCCGCGGTTCGTCAGCCGACTGACCCGTAGCACCCTGGCCCTGATCCTGGCCGACGGTCGTGGCTCGCGCCTCAAACACCTGACCGCCTGGCGCTCCAAGCCCGCGGTTCCCTTCGGCGGCAAGTTCCGCATTGTCGACTTTCCACTGTCCAACTGCATCAATTCGGGCATCCGCCAGGTCGGTGTGCTCACCCAGGGCGAGGCCCACTCGCCAATCCTTCACATATAGAATTTTTTTGGTTTCCTGCGCGGCGAGTTCGGTGAGTTCGTGAAGCTGTGGCCCGCCCAGCAACTGGTCGTGGAGACCGCCTGGTACGCGGGGACGGCGGATGCGGTGTTCCAGAACCTGGACATCATCCGCAACCGCAATCCAGAATATATCCCTGAATCAGTGATCTGAATGAGCATATGAATCGTTAATCTGTTGAAATTTCAGCGATATAGAGTTAAAATAGTGCATTTCTGAGACTCACTCCGCAGGTGACATGGTGCGACGGCTGATCATTGCGAAATCGGAGGCTGATTTTACTTTCCACGCGGGATTGGGCGGGATTGGGCGGGATTGGGACTGATCGGGATGGCGATTAGTCAGCACACCGACCTGGCGAAAGATGCGATCGAAAGGCGTTCCGGCACTACCCGTATTTCGCTGAGGCGTTGGCTGTCGACCAAGTTCCCTCGGTCGTCACGTTGCGCCAGCGCCTTGATACCTACGCGGCGGTGTTCATGGCGTCGATCATCGAGGCATCCATCGCGTTTCTGCAGCGTATCGCGGCACCGATTACGTCCCTGGCCAATAGTCTGGTGGCGCTGGATGCGAATGTCATCCCGCTGAACAACGCCAAGACCAAGAAAGAGGGCGTATCGCGCACCGACAAGGGTGACGACGGGTTCGCCCCGATGGCAGCCTATCTGGGCCATGAGGGGTACTGCTTGGAGTGTGAGTTGCGGGCAGGTAGCCAGCACTGCCAGAAGGACCCCCCCGCGTTGCTGGAGCGGGTGCTGGCGCGGGCCCGCCGACTGACCGCGCTGCCGTTGCTGCTGCGCCTGAACAGCGGTAATGACGCGCTCGACAACATCGCCACGGTCATCGCGCACCATGAGATGCACCCAGAAGCCGTCCCGGTGCACTACCTGATCAAGTGGAACCCGCGCCAATAAAGTCCAACGCAGTTGATGATTTACGCTGAGAAATACGGCGACTGGAGCACGCCGCACCCGGGTAAGCGGGTGGCCCTGTTCGAGGTGCGCGACACCCGCTTTCTGGACGGGTACGAATACCCTCTGCGCCGTGTCATGCGCGTCATCGAGCGCACCATCGACAAGCATGGTCAGCACCTCCTGATTCCCGACATTGAAATCGAAGGCTGGTGGAGCAGCCTGGAGTTCGATGACGAAGCCATCATTGCGCTCTATGCCGACTATGCCACCTCCGAGCAATTCCACAGCGAACTCAAGACCGATCTGAACATTGAGCGACTCCCCTCGGAAAAGTTTGCGACCAACGTACTGGTGTTAGCCTGTGCTGCCTTCGCCTACAACGTCCTGCGCTGGATCGGCCAGACCGGTTTCTTTGGCACGGATGCCCCGCCCCGCCACCCGGCTAAGCGGCGACGCCTGCGCACCGTGATGCAGGAACTGATGTACGTTGCCACCCGCCTGAGCGTCACCGGCCGCCGCCTCAAACTGGCCTTCGGCTATGGTTGCCGGATCGCCCCCCGTCTTTCGTCGTTTGTATGCCAAATTAGCTGGTCTCTGATCCCTGCGACGGATGCAGTGCGGTCCGCTCGCCGCTGTGCTATGCGCGCGGTGGACCCACCCTATTGGTTGGCGGATGCGGTCGGTCCCTGACAGGCGTCTTTTCAGCTAAAAATTGACGCAGCGCCGATCCGCTTGCGCAGTTTTGCGCCACGAATCTCGACTCCACCCCCTTTGGTAGCTGTATGTCGGAGTACGGCACCGTACTAGCAGCCTGTCGGATTTCGAGGCCCCGTCGGGGCGGCGGGTCCGGTACACTGTTGCGATCAACCCCGATGGCCGCCCGATGGCCGGAGTGCTACTGTCGATGCGCCGCTTCCACCCGATGGACCGCGACACTGACTTGCTTCTGCCGCTGTC
>JADNEJ010000436.1 GCA_016292295.1 Candidatus Thiodictyon intracellulare | reverse complement strand
GCTCCCCTGGTAGGCCATGTGCAACAAACCGGGCAGACCGCCCTGCTGATAGCGCAGAAAATGGTCGCGCACGGTGTTGGAGTCGATCAGCAGGACTTCGGCGAGTTGTTCGGTGGAGAGGGTCTAGTCGAACATAGGGACGATAGTATGTCGACGTCGGCCGGTTATGCTAGGGTCCTGAGAGATAATCTTAGATTAGACGTGCATAGACGAGATCAAATTCACCGTCTTGGGTAAGAGCATTGAATTCTACAAGATCGTTCACGCTCGTTTTCAGTTTGGCCTATTTTTTTGGTTTTTCATTTTATTTTCAATTATTTACAATTCTTATTTATGATTCGACGATATTTTGCTACACTCGCTATCTTCCCAGTCCGCTCTATTGCCATTGCGTCGATTTTCCACATAGAATGCGCGTTAATTTCTAAGCACTCTAGGAATATTTTCTCGTCGGCTTTGGTAAATATCGGCTCATTCTTCTTTGAGAATTTTCAAATTAGGTAACGGAATATTGCCATCATACAGGAATCAAATTAATATTCAACCAAATCTCTACTGATTTAAAGGCGCGAAGTCCTGATAGGACAATCAACTTATCGGCAATCTATCGGCAATCTATCCGAATTACTACAAACGTTTTTGTTGAGGCATTTAATCCGTTCGCGCATCGCAATTTGCTGCGGACAGGTCGGTTGTGTCGGTTGTCGTTCAAGCGTCTTCAGTTGTCGACGCTCATGAACTCGGTTACAGGGACGGGGGCGGCACGCAGTAATGGCATCGCAGGGAATCAGTAGAATTAATCAGTAGAATTCTGAAAAAATGGTAGTTTACGACATACTCCAAAAAATGGCATTATTATTTCCATCGCGTTTTACTAGTGCAATTGAGTGTATTCTTAGTTTCAGTTGATGGAGAGAGGCGAGGGCCTTGATCAAAGCCAGAGGCGAGCGAACCATAAAAGCCACTGCGAGCTATCATGAGACTTGATCACAAATCCGCCCAAGGCTGGCCGGCCCATGTGGGTTTGCGCGCGCAAGACCATCTTCTGCAAGGGAGTAGCGACGCCGAGACTGAACAAGGTGGGCGGAATTATGATCAAGGCCGCTACCATGTTCCAGACGCCGAGGTCGGTACGCCGGTCCATGGGCGGGCCGGGGCCGCAACGCTTGGTTTCCTGGGTGTCGCAGAAGAGGGCGCCAGGGTCTTCGAGACGGCCCGGGCCGGACTGCCCGCCGCGGTCACCGAGCGTCTCGCCAAGTCACTGGAGATGACCCAGCGCGACTTGTTAGGCACGTGGCCATAGCCCCGGCAACCCTGATCCGGCGATGGCTGGCAGCGCCGATGCGGCTGTCTCCGGCGGAGAGCGATCGGGTCTATCGGATTACCGCCGCTTTTGAAGATGGCGTGCGACTGTTCGAGGGCGACCAGGCCGCGGCCCGTGCCTGGCTCAAGGGACCGGCCAAGGCCCTGGAGTGGCAAACGCCGCTTGAATAAATGCCGCTTGAATATCTGAGTACCGAGACCGGTGCGGCCGAGGCGCGCCGCCTGATCGCTCGACTGGAGCAGCGCGTCTACACCTGATGCGGGTCTATCGTCTGGCCAAGGGGCGCTATGCCCTGACCGTCCTGGACGGCAGCGGCGCCAGGACTTTTGGTGAGCGCTGGAACAGCCCCGGCACGGCCATGATCTACGGCATTATGTAACAGCTGCACATAATTATCGAATCAATTAGTTACGCAGAATTTGGCGGCAACTCGGTGCGATGCGGGCGAGTGGGCGCCGAGATCTCCTAGATTTCGGTGAGAAACCCGGCTGCCGGGGCTGGCTCAGAATCAGAAAGTCGTAGCCAAATCACTGAATAAATAGCCATGTGCGTTTGCTACATAATGCCGATGATCTATGCCTCCGAGAGCATTGCGCTTGCTGCCATCGAGTTGCTGGTCCATCTGGGCCGCTGTGAGGTCTTGGGCAGCTATCGCCTCTTCACGCTGACCCTGCCGGATCAAGTCATCCTGACCCTCAATGATGCCGCCTTGCCGGCCGCTTGGCGCGCCGATCCCGCGCCGCGCAGCACCGCCGACATCGGCGACGGTTGGATCGTGTCCGGTCGTTCGGTCCGGCATTATGTAGCAACTACACATATTTATAGAATCAATTAGTTACGCAGAATTTGGCGGTAACTCAGTGCGATGCGGGCGGGTGGGCGCCGGTATCTGCTAGATTTCGGTGAGAAATCCGGCTGCCGAGGCTGACTCAGAATCGGAAAATCGTAGCCAAGTCACTGAATAAATAGCCATGTGCGTTTTCTACATAATGCCGGTTTGGTCGCCCTGCTGCTGCCGAGCATCGTCATCCCGCGGGAGCGCAACTGCCTGCTGAATCCAGCCCATCCGCAGTTTGCGCAGATCGCGGCCAGTGCCGCCGACGAGCCCTTTGGCCTCGATCCGCGCCTGGCCGATGGGACGGCGCCCGCGAGTGGTGGCGGTTAGTGTTTTGGGGCGTCTCGCCCTGCAACGGGGGCGGGACGCCCCCGCTCCTTTACGGTGCCCGACCCGGGGCGGGCCAGAGCCCGTGGTCCAGGATCTCGGCCGCGCTCCAGGAGCAATCGGCGGGCAGCAGGTCGAACCAGATACCGGTCTCGCGTGCGGTCTCCAGGCGGGCGTCGCCCCAGGTATCGGCGCACCAATCGGGGTCGCTCAGGGATGCCTTGAGGCTGGGGATGCGCTCCAGGCGCCGGACGATGCGCTCGGGTTGGTGGCGGATGATCGCTTCCCAACTGGGCCCACGGCGCTCCGGCTGGCGTTCCCACTTCAGTAGATGGGCTAACAGCATGGCCATCCGGCTCTCCAACTCGCGTTGCTCGCTCTTGCTCACGTCCTCGATCTCCTCGGCAATGTGTTCGATGTCGAGGGCCCCGAAGCGGCCTGCCCGCATCAGTTGCGCTTGCTGCCGCACCCAGGCGACCACATTGGCGTCGTAGATCTGAAAAGTCTCGGTCATGAGTTCAAGCCATTGAACGATCAAGTTGGGAGATTGTCGCCCAAACGGGACGGGGCGGGGTTTGCAGCGCTCGGCCGAAGGTTTCGCACGGGGGGAGGATGGATAGAGCGCAGCGCTGCCCATCGGCAAAGGGCGCGGTGTCGTAACGTCTAAAGGAGTTGGGGCGTCTCGCCCCGACACGGGAGCGGGACGTCCCCGCTCCTTTCCTATGGTGCCGGTCCCGGCAGGCACCGCTATAATCCCGCGTTTTAGCCGCACCGCGGCTGCCATGCTAGTCTTCCCTTTATGAGCGACCTTCTCGACCAAACGTGCCGCCGCCGCACCTTCGCCATCATCTCCCACCCGGACGCGGGCAAGACGACACTCACCGAAAAATTGCTGCTGTTTGGCGGTGCCATCCAGATGGCCGGCACGGTGAAGGGCCGCAAGGCGGCGCGCCACGCGACCTCCGACTGGATGGAGCTGGAAAAACAGCGCGGGATCTCGGTGACCTCCTCGGTCATGCAGTTCCCCTACGGCGACTGCATCGTCAACCTGCTCGATACCCCCGGACACGAAGACTTCTCCGAGGACACCTACCGCACCCTGACCGCGGTGGACTCGGCGCTGATGGTAATCGACGCGGCCAAGGGCGTGGAGGAGCGCACCATCAAGCTGATGGACGTCTGCCGACTGCGCGACACCCCCATACTCACCTTCGTCAACAAGCTGGACCGCGAGGGCCGCGACGCGGTGGAGGTCTTGGACGAGGTGGAATCAGTGCTGAAAATCCAGTGCTCTCCGGTCACCTGGCCCATCGGCATGGGCAAGCGCTTCAAGGGGGTCTATGACCTGCGCCACGACCGCACGCACCTGTTCAGCGCCCAGCACGGCGGGGGCATCCAGACCGGTGAGGTGATTGAGGGGCTGCACCATCCCAGGATGGACGAACTCCTGGGCGATCAAGCGGACGAGCTACGCCTGGAGATGGAACTGGTCCAGGGTGCCAGCCACCCGCTGGATCTGGACGCCTACCGGGCCGGGCGCCAGACTCCGGTCTTCTTCGGCTCTGCCATCAACAATTTCGGCGTCAAGGAACTACTCGACGCCTTCGTCGACTATGCCCCGTCGCCACGCGCCCGCACCACGGTCCAGCGCCGGGTGGAGCCCGCGGAGACCGCCTTTACCGGTTTCGTCTTCAAGATCCAGGCGAATATGGACCCTGCCCACCGTGACCGCATTGCTTTCCTGCGCGTCTGCTCCGGCCGCTACACCAAGGGCATGAAGATGCGCCATGTGCGTACGGCTAAGACCATCCACGTCGCCAATGCCATCACCTTCCAGGCCAACGAGCGCCTGGCGGTGGAGGAAGCCTGGCCCGGTGACATCATCGGCCTGCACAACCATCGCACTATCCAGATCGGCGATACCTTCACCGAGGGCGAGGAACTCAAATACGAGGGCGTCCCCTATTTCGCCCCGGAGCTATTCCGGCGCATCGTGCTGCGTGACCCGTTGCGCATGAAGGCTTTGCAGAAGGGTGTGGTGCAACTCTCGGAGGAGGGTGCCACCCAGGTCTTCCGGCCGCTCAAGAACAACGACATGATCCTGGGCGCCGTGGGTGTGCTGCAATTCGACGTGGCCGCCTTCCGCCTCAAGGACGAATACAGCGTGGACGCCGTGGTGGAGCCCGTCTCGGTCCACACAGCCCGCTGGATCGCTTGCGACGATCCCAAGATGCTGGAGCGCTTCAAGGAAAAGGCCTATGAGCACCTGGCTCTGGACGGCGACGACCAACTGGTCTATCTGGCGCCGACCCGGGTCAACCTGGAGCTCACGATCGAGCGCTGGCCGGACATTCAGTTCCTCGCCACGCGGGAACTGTAGCCGCGATCGGCACCCCTCGCTCTCTCGTTCCCGCGCTCTCGCGTGGGAGTGCCGTGCGGACGCCCCGCGTCCGGTCTTAACGTTGGACTCGGGCTGTATTCCCGCCACCGGAGAACCATATCAACCAATCAAGATTCAACATTTCGGTGGCGCAGAGCGCCACCGAAGAGGAGTGAAACGTGGAGACTGAAGCAATTGCAGCCATGATCCGGGCCGGTATCCCGGGGGCGGAGGTGCAGGTGACGGGCGACGGCAGTCACTTCGAGGCCGTGGTGGTGAGCCCGGCCTTCGCCGGGCTGACGCCGATCAAGAAGCAGCGCCTGGTGATGGATGCGGTGCGCGAGCAACTCGCGAGCGGGGATCTGCACGCGTTGTCCATCAAGGCCCTGACGCCCGCCGAGCGGTCGGGATAGGGGCTGAGTCGTCAGGTGCTACACTCGTCAACCGCGGGGGCAGGACGCCCCCCGCTCTTTCGTCCGTTGGCGTGCCGCGCTTGAGGTGCCATACTGAAGGGGTCCCGGAATCCGCTGGCAGCCACCGAGGTAAAACCATGTTTATAAAACACTCAATGTCCGGCAAGATAGTCTAGGTCTTGAGTCTGCGAGATCTCTTCAACCCGCTGCGCGGGACCGTGAGATGAGGCGCAGGACCCGGAGAGCTTCGACAAGGGTGATCTGGCCTTCTGCTCGGACGAACCCATCTCCAAATGCTGGACCAATCCACACTACCGCAACGAGGAGGTCATGCGGCACTACAAGGGCCCTGGCTGATTGGCCATCATCCCGATTTGTGTGCGACCGCCAGGACGTAGTCTAGGCCCCGATAGATGCCCGCCGCATCCATAGCCAGGGCCAGGCGCGCTGGCAACCGCATCAGGGAGTGCAGCCGCGCAATCGGCGCCGGGTCCCAGGCCAGATGCCGGTGCATGGGTTCATAGGCCTCGTCGCGGATGGATTCCAACCGCACCTCGGTGAATCCGCAGGCCGCGAGGCGTCCTGCATACTCTTACCGCGTGTAGATATTTTCCTTCTGGATCGGGAATTTGCCTGCGACCATGGCCCAGGATACGCGTTGCTGGAGGTACGCCCCCCAGCCGCTTGCCGTCGGCATGGGCAGGATGTCCGCGACCACCAGCCGCCCGCCCGGGCTCAGCACCCGGAAGGCCTCAGCCAAGAAGCGTTCGCAGGTGCGGAAGCGGAAGGCGCATTTCAGTGCCGTTACCACGTCGAAGGTAACGTCCGGCAGTGGCATCACGGTGGCTGAGCCCTCGCGTAGGTCGATTCGGTCGTTCAGCCTCAGGTTCGCGACCCGGGCGCGGGCGCCGGTGACCTGGGAGGCGGTGATGTTGAGCCCGACGATGGCCCGCGGCGCCCGCGTTTGCACCCAGCGGATATCTTGATCGGCAAAGCCGAAGCCCACATCCAGTACCCTATCCGCGCCCGTTATGCTGACGCGCTCTGCCAGCAGGTCGGCCATGGCGACGCAGGCGTCGTCGAGCGTCCCGGCCTCTCGCCAATAGCCCAGGTTGAGCCAGAGACCGCGCTCGGTGGGGCCGCGAGTGGATAGCAGGTCATAGACCTGGGCCACGTCCAGTGACTGGAAGGGGTTGTAGACCCAGTTCAGGTAGCGCAATGACTCGCGCAGTGAACAGGGGTTGACAGAAGCGGAAGACATATACACATCTCATCTGAGATTTTCTCTCATAACCCTAGCGTAACCGGCCGACGTCGATATACTATCGTCCGTATGCTTGACTATACCCTCTCCACCGAACAACTCGCCGAGCTGCGTGCCGCCCAC
>JADNEJ010000016.1 GCA_016292295.1 Candidatus Thiodictyon intracellulare | reverse complement strand
CAAACAGACCGTCGAGCCGGTGTTCGGGATCATCAAAGCGGTGATGGGCTTCCGCTAATTTCTTACCCGTGGACTGGACAACGTCCAGGGCGAGTGGACGCTGGTTTGCCTGGCGTGAAACCTGAAACGGATGGACGTATTACGTCTGCAGTCAGGAAAATACCGCGAAAAACTGCGTTTCTAGCCGAAAACCGTTCCTTTTTTTCCACAAAAGCCCGTCCAAGGGACTCAGGCGGTGGCGCCGGTCGCTAAATCCCACAAGCTGCTAGGATTCCTTGCGCGAGCCCCCTCTTCACGGAGGAGTCAAATTTCTGATGGCCGGAGGAGATTTCACGCGCTCAAGCCCGAGGCTCGTGCGAACACCGAATAAATGGACAGGATTTATAGGATTTGGAGCATACCGTTGTCATCCTGTTAACTCTGTCTATTTTCAACCGACTCGCGAGGCCTTCGGTGGGCGGCTTATTGAGAGCGGGTCGGCGCTTTCTTTATCTTGCGTTGATTCGCGGACGAACTCGCTTCTCTTATCCGAAGTATTCACTTCCGCGGACGAGATATGCGTATTGAACTGCTCGCACCAGACCACCGCCGAACCGTAATCCCCCACCTCGACCTCAGCCGTTACCGCGTAGGTCTAGGCGCCACTGAATGACTTGATCGGACCTAGGTCGACGAACATGGTCTCCTCCACCCGGGGGTCCAGATCGATGCCCCGCTGCGGCACCAGATAGAGGTGGTACTTGGGTCCGGGTCCCACCGCGAAGTCCTCGCCCAGTTCGACCCGGTTGTCATAGATGGATACGACCCTGCTGTCGTAGCGGATACGGTCGGCGGGGTCGGCATGGGTGAAGCGCCAGGCGGTCCTAACGGCGACGCCGGCCACTGTATTAGCCGGGGTACGTGCGGCCACGAAGAGGTAGGCGAAGAATCCGCCTACCCCTCACAGGGCCACCCCGATCAGCAAACCGATCAGCAGATAGCAGGGTGCCGCGGGGTCCGACGCCGGACCCCGCAGCGCGTACCGGTTCAATGGGCAGAACCCTTCAGCGCATTCACCATGCCCTCGATGGTGTCCTTGGCGTCGCCGAAAACGAGCGAGGTGTTCTCTTTATAGAAGAGCAGATTGTCCACCCCGGAATAGCCCGGACGCATGGAGCGTTTGAGGAAGAAGACCTGCCGCGCTTTGCCCGCCTCCAGGATCGGCATCCCGTAGATGGGGCTCGTCTTGTCCTCCTTGGCAGCCGGGTTCACCACGTCGTTGGCGCCCACTACCAAGGCCACATCGCAGCCCGGGAACTCCGGATTGATCTCGTCCATCTCCAGCACGCGGTCATAGGGGATGTCGGCCTCCGCCAGCAGCACATTCATGTGACCTGGCATCCGGCCCGCTACCGGGTGGATGGCGAACTTGACCTCGACCCCGCGCGCCTCCAGAAGTTCCATCAGTTCCTTGCAAGAGTGCTGCGCCTGCGCCACGGCCATGCCGTAGCCGGGGATGATGATGACCTTGTTCGCGTCCTCCATCCAATAGACCGCGTCATCCACCGAGGACGACTTGACCCCGCGGCTGGCCGCCAGGGCACCGGCACTCGGGTCGCCCGTCTCGTCACCGGAGCCGAAGCCGCCGAAGACCACGTTGATGATCGAGCGGTTCATCGCCTTGCACATGATGTAGGAGAGGATAGCGCCGGAGAACCCGACCAGGGCGCCGACGATGATCAGGAGGTTATTGTGCAGGGTAAAGCCGGTGGCTGCCGCGGCCCAGCCGGAATAGCTGTTGAGCATGGAGATGACGACCGGCATGTCGGCCCCGCCGATTGGGATGATCAGAGTCACGCCGATGACGAAGGCCAAGAGCGTCATGAGGGCGAGCGCCCACCCAGCCCCGGTCATGGCGAAGTGGACGCCAAGCCCGATGGTGACGATGCCGAGCAGTGCGTTCAGGAGGTGCTGACCGGTGAATTTGACGGGTGCCCCGCTCAGCAGACCCTGGAGCTTGCCGAAGGCGATCACCGAGCCGGTACAGGTGATAGCGCCGATTATGACGCCGGCGGAGAGCTCCGCCATCATCGTAGCTTCCAGATGCGCGGTAATGAAGAAGGTACCGATGGCCACCAGCACCGCCGCCATACCGACGAAGCTATGCAGGGCCGCCACCAATTGGGGCATGGCGGTCATCTGGATGCGCATAGCGAGGATGATGCCGATCACCGCCCCGATCGCCACGCCGGCGATGATGATGCCATAGGCCTGCACCTCATGGCCGAACAGGGTGGCGGCCACGGCAATGACCATGCCGATGGTCCCATAGAAATTGCCGCGGCGGGCCGAGGCGGGATGGGTCAGACCCTTGAGGGCGAAGATGAAGAGGATGGCAGAGGCCAGATAGGCCACGGCCTGGGTATTGACCGAGAGTTCCATTGATGTT
The DNA here is from genome assembly GCA_016292295.1 of Candidatus Thiodictyon intracellulare. Taxonomy (GTDB): domain Bacteria; phylum Pseudomonadota; class Gammaproteobacteria; order Chromatiales; family Chromatiaceae; genus Thiodictyon; species Thiodictyon intracellulare. Next base: position 4,243 of record JADNEJ010000016.1, on the reverse strand, counting down.
CCTTGTAGTGGTGAGCGCCGGGTGGCAGCAGGGCGGTGGATACCGTCGGGAGCGGCGCCTCTACCGGCGCTTTTTCTTGAACATCGAGAGCATCCGGTGGGTTACCAGGAAGCCGCCGAAGACGTTGATGGAGGCGAGCAGCACGGCGACGAAGCCGAGTGCCTTGGCGCCGGTGCCGGCCTGCTCGAACCCGGCGATCAGGAGCGCGCCGACCACGACGATACCGGAGATGGCATTGGTCAGGGCCACCAGCGGCGTATGCAGTGAGGGCGTGACGCCCCATATGACGTAATAGCCGATGAAACAGGCCAGGACAAAGACATAGAACGCGAGCAAGGATTCAGACATCGCAGTGGTTTCCGTAAGACGCGCGCGCCTGGCGCACCGTAGGGTTGAGAGTTCGAGGTTGTTGCGGTGCGCGCAGCGCACCCTAGCCCAGCATCGCTGCCGTGATGTCGTCCTGCATCAGGTCCTTGAGGACAGGTCCGGCGTCTGATTTGTCGACCATGATCTCAATCAGGTTGGCAAGGTTCTTGGCGTAGAAGCTGCTAGCATCCGCGGCGACCATGGACGGGTAATTGGTGTGGCCCACGATCACCACACCGTGGTGCTCGACCACCTGGTCCGGGACCGTCAAGGGGCAGTTGCCGCCGCTGCCCGCCGCGAGATCTACGATCACCGAGCCCGGGCGCAGGCGCGCAACGACCGCCTCCGTGACCAGCACCGGGGCCGGCCGACAGGGGATCTGGGCAGTGGTAATGATGACATGGACGCGGGCGAGCTGATCGGCCAGGACCGCCTGCTGGCGCGCCTTGGCCTCGGCGGACAGTTCCTTGGCGTAGCCGCCTTCGCCCGAGCCGGTTTCACCCAGATCCAGGTCGATCGGCTTGGCGCCAAGCGACAGGATCTGCTCCCGGGTCTCGGGACGCACGTCGTAGCCGAAGACCTCGGCCCCCAGCCGGCGGGCGGTCGCGATCGCCTGGAGCCCCGCGACCCCGGCCCCCAGCACGACCAGCCGGGCGGGCTTGGCCGAACCGGCGGAGGTCATCATCATCGGGAAGAAGCGCCCGTAGCGGGCGGCCGCCTCGACCACTGCCCGGTAGCCCGCGATATTGGCCTGGGACGACAGCACGTCCATCGACTGGGCGCGCGAGGTACGGGGCATCCGCTCCATGGCGAGGACTCGGATGCCCTTGGCCCGCATGGCGGCCACCATTTCGTCCTCGCCGCAGCCCTCCATCAACCCGATATAGATGCCGCCCGAGCGCATGGCGGCGACGTCCGCGGCGTCCGGGCGGCGCACCTTGAGCAGCAGGTCCGTGTCGTAGGCGCCAGCCCGGTCGGTCAACCGGGCTCCGGCCGCCTCGTACTCCGTGTCCGGGTAACCGGCCCGCACGCCGGCGCCGCGCTCGAGGAGCACCTCGAAGCTCTTGGCCGCAAACTTCTTTACCACCTCGGGCGTGGAGGCGACACGCGCCTCTCCCGGCCGAGTCTCCAGGGGAACTCCGATCTTCATACTTTTATTTTTCCTGTTGGTGTGGTTGGATGTGGTGGCCGCCGAAGGGCGCCAAGATAGGATCATTATCATGTCCCGGGTCAATGCTGGCAACTCCCTGGGGCTGAAGCCGCGGTCGACGACATCGGCCTGGTCTATAATTGCATTAGTCAAAGTCAGCAACGGCGGCGAGGTCCCGAGGTCCCGGCTAACGGCCATGGAAGGCCGCTCTGGCACTCCGGAAGATGAAAGTCCCCCGTGGGAGCGGCCTCCGGCCGCTAGGTGGCGCTGCGTGACTTTCACGGTAAGCCTGGACCCACGGGCGGCGAGCGGTGAGCGGCAGGCGCAGGAGGTCCCGGCGGGGGGCGGGCTGGGGGAATGCGGCGCAGGCTGCCTGGGCGGGGCACCATCTCCGTGACGACTGAATTTGCAGGACCGCGGCGCTGACGGCAAATCAAGAGTGAGCGCTGAGGCTCGATTGCACGGAGACCCGCCATGAACCTAAGTTGTTCTGTCGCGATGATCTGTCGGCATCTGCTCACGCGTTCGGCGATGAACCTGGTATGCTATAAACTACTTGATGGCCTACAACTCGGGTCTCAAGGAATACTGGATTCGCAGCTGCTGGGAGAACAGCGAGAGCGCACTCCAGACCACTTTCGCGGCGCCGATCCCTGGGCATGCGAGCACTGCTATCATTGAGGCTCACTTTGGCCCGGCCAATGGCTGGAACGCCTTCGGCCTCGCCAACCGGGGGCCAAGCTGGAGCGTCGGCCTTGATCATAATTCCGCCCACCTTGCTTCAGTCCTGGCGTCGCCGCTCCCTTGCAGAACATGGTTTTGCGCGCGCAAACCCACATGGGCCGGCTGGCCTTGAGCGGATTTGTGATCAAGGCCGGAGCGTCTTCTTCTATTGGCTCTACCCTGAGTCAGTGATCTAAATGAGCCTCCGAATCGTTGATCTGTTGAAATTTCAGCGAGATAGAGCTAAAATAGCGCATTCCTGAGACTCACTCCCTCACTCCGCAGGTGACATGGTGCGACGACTGATCATTGCGAAATCAGAGGCTGATTTTACTTCCTACGCGGGATTTTGACTGATCGTAGTGGCGATTAGTCAGCACACCGACCTGGCGAAAAATGCGACCGCAGCGGCGCCGGCCCGGCGCGATGCCATACCGCATGTCAAGATCCTGACTAGCTACATCGGACTACTGTGTTTTGGCAAGAGCGACTTTGAAGCGATCGAGGCGTCCGGCACGACCCGTATTTCGTTGAGGCGTTAGATGTCGACCAAGTTCCCTCGGCCGTCACGCTGCGCCAGCACCTTGATACCCACGCGGCGGCGTTCATGGCGCTGATCATTGAGGCATCCATCGCGTTTCTGCAGCGTATCGCGACACCGATTACGCCCCTGGCCAATGGTCTGGTGGCGCTGGATGCGGATGTCACCCCGTTGAACAACGCCAAGACCAAGAAAGAGGGCGTATCGCGCACCGACAAGGGTGACGACGGGTTCGCCCCGATGGCCGCCTATCTGGGCCAGGAGGGGTACTGCTTGGAGTGGGAGTTGCGGGCAGGTAGCCAGCACTGCCAGAAGGACACCCCCGCGTTGCTGGAGCGGGTGCTGGCGCGGGCCCGCCGACTGACCGCGCTGCCGTTGCTGCTGCGTCTGGACAGCGGTAATGACGCGCTCGACAACATCGCCACGGTCATCGCGCACCATGAGGCGCACCCGGAAGCCGCCCCGGTGCACTACCTGATCCAATGGAACCAGCGGCAAGAAAGTCCAATGCAGTGGATGATTTACGCTGAGGAGTACGGCGACTGGAGCACGCCGTACCTGGGTAAGCGGGTGGCCCTGTTCGAAGTGCGCGACACCCGCTTTCTGGATGGGTATGAATACCTTCTGCGTACCCTCTGCGCCGTGTCATGCGCGTCATCGAGCGCACCATCGACAAGCATGGTCAGCACCTCCTGATTCCCGACATTGAAATCGAAGGCTGGTGGAGCAGCCTGGAGTTCGATGACGAAGCCATCATTGCGCTCTATGCCGACCATGCCACCTCCAAGCAATTCCACAGGGAATTCAAGACCGATCTGGACATTGAGCGACTCCCCTCGGGAAAGTTTGCGACCAACGCACTGGTGTTAGCCTGTGCCGCATTCGCCTACAACGTCCTGCGCTGAATCGACCAGACCGGTCTCTTTGGCCCGGATGCCCCGCCCCGCCACCCGGCTAAGCGGCGACGCCTGCGCACCGTCCGTGATGCAGGCACTGATGTACGTTGCCGCCCGCTTGATCGTCGCCGGCCGCCGCCTCAAACTGGCCTTCTGCTATGGTTTCCGAATCGTGCTTGTCTTTCGTCGCTTGTATACTCAGCTAATGCCAAATTTTCGGTTTCCTCACCGACCTGTTATTTCAAAATTCTCCGTCAGCAAGGAGTGCAAATCGCCCTGGTACTCACCCGGGTTGCTGAAGAAGTATGCGCAAGCTTTGCGAAACCCGTCAAATGTTTCGTTTCGTAATACTTGTTATACAGAATTTTTTTATTAAAGAATTTCCATAACCGCTCAATAAGATTCAAATTGGGCGCATAAGGCGGAAGAAAGACAAATTTGATGCGGGAATCCTTGATGTAATCTTGAACCACTTTGGAGCGGTAGTAGCGAGTGTTGTCGCAAATGACGTCGATCCAGGTCGCGACGGCGTAGACTTGCTCAAGTTGCTGGAACAGGGCGATCGTT
>JADNEJ010000644.1 GCA_016292295.1 Candidatus Thiodictyon intracellulare | reverse complement strand
CTAGCCGAAAACAGTCTCTTTTTTGCCATAAAAGCCCGTCCAAGGGCCTCAGGCGATGGCGCCGGTCACTAAGTCCGGCAGGCTGCTATATCATTGCTGTAAATGCAGATTTTCTGATCATCAAGGGCTCTGCAGAAAAATGTTGCGTTCCCGTCCCACTTTCACGCTTGACTGAACGCGCTGATCCGTCTTAAATACGCGACCACGCAGCGCTGCTCGGTTGGCTCTCAGCCTCAAAGACCAAACGAACGCTTGGCAAGCAGTTTTTCGCGCCCAAGCCCAGGTAGCTCAGTTGGTAGAGCAGGGGACTGAAAATCCCCGTGTCGGTGGTTCGATTCCGCCCCTGGGCACCATAAAATACAAAAGATACGCTCGCAAGGATGCGCTCAGATTCGGCTCGAATCGCCTTTCTTCGTCCCTTGTTGGTACCTCTAGCTCTAGCGGAACCTGCCCCCATCGAAACCGGAACCGAGTTTCTCTGACCCTTTCGGTATCAGAACATGATCGACAACGGCTTAGAGGCTTCCCGTCTGAGCCGTTTTCGTTTGGGTGGCAGGCGGTGCCGAGTTGATACCTCTTGCCGTTCCTCAGGTTGCTCGGCCTTAGTTGAGCCTCGCGACGGTAGTACCAGCAAGACCCTCTCACCTGCGCAGGATGCGCATCCGCGGGCGGCGGCCTCTCAGTGAGACCGACCTACCGTACCCCCGGCTGCTCGCGCGAGCTTCGGCGTTGACCGTCGGACGGCGCCTCCCCTTGATTGCGTCAGCGCCGCATCCCCACCACGCCGTACCGAAGGCGCTTCTTGCCGACGTCCACCCAGTAACCACCCGCGCCGTCCGGTGTCGGGACCGCTGCCGTCCCAGGCGCGACATCGCACAGCCAGCGCGCCGGCACCAGCAGCGCCTCGATGGCAGAGCCGGTGAACCTAGAAAGAGCAGTTTGACCTTGCGTGATCTGATTTAACATTTTGAAATTTATATTAAATAATGTGCGTATAAACAGTCTTATCCTTCACCCAGCGGGTGACACCGAAACAACGGCACTGGCGCCGTTTTCCGGCCCCGGCCCCCGTGGACACTTTCGGTGTCCTGGTCCACGTTGAGTGGGACCCGTAAGCCACCGTCACCCCACTCGGGCAGTTGCCATTCTTCACCGCTTCACCGAATGCCTCCAAGTGAGCCGGCTCTTCGATCCCTGGGTGAATAGTTGCCCATTGGTACTCACCAGCCCCAATGCGCCGAGCACGCGCGCTGTATTGGTTACCACGGTATTGTCAATCCTCTCCGGCTACCAGCGCTACGCCCACATCAGCGCCTTGCGGGGCGACACCATCAATCCCGCGTTATTGGGGATGAGCGAGGTGGTCAGCGAGGACTCGCTCCGGCGCAATTTCGGCAAGATCGACGAGGCCGAAGGGGTGCAGTGCAGTGGTTACAGCATCACCTCAATTAAGTACCTCAACGGAGAAATTTGTGAAACACTATGCCGTAAAAATCTAATTCGTAAATTTAATTCTAAACTCAGATCCGAACGAATCTATTATTCGATTGGTTGCGCAAGCTATACATGTCTCATCTGAGATTTTCTCTCAGAATCCTAGCGTAACCGGCCGACGTCGATATACTATACTCAGCTAATGCCAAATTTTCTGTATTCCTCACCGACCGGTTATTTCAAACTTCTCCGTCAGCAAGGAGCGCAAATCGCCCTGGTGCTCACCCGGGTTGCTGAAGAGATCTGCGCAGGCTTTGCGAAACCCGTCAAATGATTCATAATACTTGTTATACAGAATTTTTTTCTTAAAGAATTTCCATAGCCGCTCAATAAGGTTCAAATTGGGCGCATAAGGCGAAAGAAAGACAAGCTTGATGCGGGGCTTGATGCGGGAATCCTTGATATAATCTTGAACCGCAATATTTCAAAACTTAGGTAACGAAATATTGCCATAATACAGGGATCAAATTAATAAGCGCCTCAACAAAAACGTTTTTAGTAAGTTGGATATATTACCAATAAGTTGATTTTCATATCAGGTTCGTGCTTTTAAATCAGTAGATCATTTTGTTGAAGATTAATTTGATTCCTGTATGATTGATTCTGTTACATAATTTGAAAGTATTTGGAAGTGTTGCTTTTAAAAATTGGATTTTAGGAAGATAGCGAAAGTGCGACACATTCTTATAACAGCGACATGAGTTAGAACAGATGAAATTCAAAACAAAAATTTTCTCGATGGCCCGCTGCGCGCTATTGATTTCATTTAATGCTAATTATTAAATAAGAAGGATAGCAGGGGTACGCAATCGCTCGTACGCAATCATTATTATTTTTCAAAATTATCCGTAATTTTAAGATGTCGCAATTATTTTTAATGTTCACATTAATACGACAAATAACTGGATAGGTCGGCTGGCTGTCGAGGCGATCAACGGGGTTTATGATTTTGACAGCCGAGGCGTTAAGCCCGTCAAGCCGGTATTTACCGAAGCCGACTAAGTAAGTATCTCAATAAGTAAGTACCGCAACGGAAGAGTTTGTGGTATAGAGTGCCATACCGTAAAAACCTAATTCGCAAATTTTCTAAAATAAAATCCGAGTTAATCTATTATTAAATGGATCGCTCAATCTAATGCAGTAATATTCACGTAAGCTAGAGATTTAATCCATTCTTATTTAATTTTATGCCAAAGTATTTTAATCAGATTAAGTTTTTGCGATTATTGCGGAAGAAAGTATAGTGTCAACCATAATGTCAACCAGCGTTTTTCCAAATTTTCCTTGCTTTCCTTACGTTCCTTAACTGCCTTGCTCGTATGAATAGGCGCATTATCCAGTTATCCAGTACAACAACTACAACAACTACTTGCTCAGTGGGTATGCTAAAAAACTACAAAAATCATACATAATATCAATCAACATTAAACTTGTCATCGTCACCGGACCGACTTGCGCCATCCGCCATCCGCCACCCAGACCCAGACTCCCCGATGCGCGCCATGATCCTCGCCGCCGGACGCGGCATCCGCATGCGCCCCCTGACCGACCAAGTGCCCAAGCCCCTGCTGGCGGTCGGCGGCAAGCCGCTGATCCAGTACCACATCGAACGACTGGCAGCGGCCCAGGTGCGCGACATTGTGATCAACCACGCGCACCTGGGCGAGCAGATCGAGGCGGCCCTGGGGGACGGCTCCGACCTGGGCGTCACCTTGCGCTACTCCCCGGAGAGCGAAGGCCGGGCACTGGATACCGGCGGCGGCATCTTCAAGGCGCTGCCGTTACTCGGCCCTGGCCCCTTTCTGGTCGTCAACGCTGACATCTGGACCGATTGCCCCTTCGCGGGACTTGAGCTACCCGACGGCGACCTGGCCCACCTGGTGCTGGTCGCGAACCCACCCCAACACCCGGCGGGGGACTTTGCCCTGGACGGGGACCGGGTCCGCCGCGACGGTGAGCCGCGTTACACCTTCAGTGGCATCGGGCTCTACCGCTCGGAGCTGTTCGCGGGCTGCGCACTCGGGGCCTTTCCCTTGGCCCCACTGCTGCGCCGAGCCATGGACCTGGGCCAGGCGGGCGGGCGGCTCTATCGGGGCGACTGGTTCGATATCGGCACGCCGCAGCGGCTCGAGGCGTTGAACCGGCGGCTGACCGGCGGCCCGGAGGGGCCTTGCCCCTGACCCCCCTGTTACATTACTTTGAGTATTTGAGACACCCATGCTCCAAGAACCCGACCAACTCCCCGCCGGCCTGCTTGCCACCGACAGCCGCGACCTGGCAGGCGCACTCGGCGGCCCGACCCTGATCTACCTGCCCGGCGGGCGGCAATCGCCGCTCTTCGTCTCGGTCCTGCTGCACGGCAACGAGACGGTCGGCTGGGACGCGGTCCGTGCGCTGCTCAGCGAGCGCATCGCGCGCTTTGGCGAGCCGCGGCTGCCGCGCAGCCTGGGCCCTTCATCGGCAACGTGACGGCCGCCGCGCAGGGCCTGCGCCACCTGCCGGAGCAGCCGGACTACAACCGGATCTGGCGCGGGGGCGAACGGCCCCAGTGCGCGGAGACGCAACTGGCGGCCACGGTGCTCGAGCGCATAACCCGGCGCGGAGTCTTCGCCGGCATCGACCTGCACAACAACACCAGAGAAAATCAACATTATTTATGTGTCTGTCGCCTGGACAGCCGGTCCCTGCAACTGGCGACCCTGTTCGCCCGCACCGTGGTCTATTTCACCCGCCCCACCGGAGTACAGTCGCTCGCCTTCGCGGACCTTTGCCCGACGGTGACGCTGGAGTGCGACAAGGTCGTGAGGCGGCCGGGGTGGCCCGCGCGCGCCGCCTGGTGGACGCCACCCTGCACCTGGCGGCCATTGCCGACCATCCGGTGGCGCCCCAGGACATCGACCTCTTCCACACCGTCGCCTGGGTGCTGGTCCCCCCTGGCCTGAGCCTGGGTTTCCCGCCGACGCAGGCCGACCTGGTACTCGATCCGGAGCTCGAGCGCCTCAACTTCCGGGAACTGCCGCGCGGAACCGCCTTCGCACGCGTGCAAGATCCGTCCTTGGGGATCGGCCTCCAGGTGCTGGACGAGGACAGCCGGGATGTCGCCAGCCGCTTCTTTCACCGCGAAGACGGCGAGGTCAGGCTGCGCCGCCCCGTGATGCCGGCGATGCTCACCTGAGGCCTTACGGTTATCCGCCAGGACTGCCTGGGCTATCTGGGCTATCTGCTAGAGCGCTACAACGACCAGGTTCAGGGGCGCGGCGCCGGGCTTTAAGGGCCTAGCCGTCGGCCTGGCTGATGGTCCTTATCATCACCCGGTCAGCGCGTCCCGGGCGACACGATCGGCGGCGGACAGCGGTGACGGCGGCGCAACTGGCGCGGGCTAGCCGGAGTTGGCGGCACCGATGCCCAGCGCCCAGAGCTCCCCAGCGCCGGGAGGGCGAAGCTGATCACATAGCGCTCCATGGCGAGGGTGCCCTCGCGCGGGACCCAGCCGACCCTGACGGCGGAGAATCCGAGCAGGATCAGGAGGAAGATCGGGGGTAACCGTTTAGCCCCCCTGGTTGCCAAGTAGCCGTAGCGGGTCACTCCGATCAGATGGCTGGTGAGGGCAACGGCGGGGCTTGAAGTCCTTGGCGCCGCTGGCGGAGCACCTCGGCCAGAGACGGCCAGGGCGAGACGGCGCGTTTGTGACAGGTCTCGATGATGCTGGCCAAGTGGGCGAAGGCGCGGGTGCCCTGTGCGGTGCGGGTCCCCATGCCGATGCGGCGGACGATGACTCAGTGGCGCAGGGCGCGCTCGGCTTCGTTGTTGATCAACGGCAGCTCCGGATGGTCGAGCACCACTCAGAAGGTGTCCCAGTCGTTGAGCAACTCGCGCGCCAGCGCACGCATCTTCTCATGCGGCGCATTGACCTAACGCAGGCACTCATCCAGCAGGGCGTTGAGCATCGGCGCATGCCGTGCAGGCCTTGATCACAAATCCGCCCAAGGCCTGTCGGCCCATGTGGGTTTTCGCGCGCAAGGCCATGTTCTACATGGGAGCGACGACGCCTGGACTGAACAAGGTGGGCGGAATTATAATCAAGGCCCCGTGCACGCAACGCCCCGGCAGGGGGCGGGGCGCCGCGGGCGTCGTACACGATAGCCATGACCGTCGTGATCACCGTCAGGAGGTCGGTGCCAAAGCGTTGGGCCGCCGGGGAGAACCTGATCTGCGATTCGTCGTTGGTGAGATTGATCTGGTCATCCACCCGTGGACCCGGTGTCGGGGCCTTGGGGGCGGTGCCGCCAAGCTTCTGCCGGTGGCAGCGACGCGGGCAGCACGCGCCGCTCCAGTTCCGCCGGGATGCTCATCCCGTCCGGGACCTGGGCGCCGTCAGTGCGCTCGGCCAACGCCAGCAGTTCTTGGACCTCGGCCCGCAGGTACGCCTCCAGGACCTCGGCATGCCCATAGGACAAGGCGCTGTGGGGGCTGGCGTTGGCGTGAATCTTGGTCCCGACCAGGCAGACGCTACCGAAGCGACTACACCGCTGGAGAAACGCCCGGTGGCGTAGCCATAGATCAGCAACGCCAACAGCATAGCCGGGTGATAAGGCGTGCTCCCAGTGCCGCCATACGCCTGCGCCAGCACGCTCAGATCCAAGCCTTCCAGCACTCTCAGATTCGACCACGTAGCGTGCCAGGTGGCCCTTGGACAGCCAGTCCTGCACTGACAGCGGCAGAAGCAAGTCAGTGCCGCGGTCCATCGGGTGGAAGCGGCGCATCGGCAGTAGCACTCCGGCCACAGGGTTCATCCCGACAGTGTACTGGACCCGCCGCCCCGACGAGGCTCCGAAGCCCGACAGGCTGCTAGGCCCCGGGAACTTGTACCGGCGCCCTGCTCGGCGCTTTTAAATTGCAGCCAAACGAGAATCACCGAGACCGGGGTCTTTCGTCCGGGGTCAGTGGTCACTCGACTTTGGCCATTTTAGGCGACCCTCATCATCGTCCCAGCCGCGCCCCGCAATCGCGGGGCCAGGGTCCGCGCGGCGGACCCTGGAGGACCACGGAGCCAACCTGTCCGGTCCGCTACGCGGCCCGGCACGCCGCGCGACGCTGCTCAGGCAATCGCGGCCAGTTGCGCGAGCACGCGCTCCCAGGCGGGGCGGGGAATTACCACCTGATCCTGATCCGCGAGCGAGTTGACGTCATTCCCCTCGGCCCAG
>JADNEJ010000216.1 GCA_016292295.1 Candidatus Thiodictyon intracellulare | reverse complement strand
TCTTCAGTTGTCGACGCTCACGATCGGTTACAGGGACGGGGGCAGCACGCAGTAAGGGCATCGCAGGGAATCAGTAGAATTCTGAAAAAATGGTAATTTAAAACATACTCCCAGAAATGGAATTAGGGTTTCCATCGTGGGGTACTAGGCTAAATGGAAAGCCCGTGTGGCGTTACCGCCGCACGGGCTTTCTTTCATCAAGGGCACCGTCAGCACCCCTTAGCCTTTCCCCCCGGACGGGTCCTTCCGACCGGTCGGCGTCGAGCCGTGGCCCACAGGCCGTGCCCCGCTCGCGCCTTAGGGGGCTAGGCCGCCGACGGGCCTAGGAGCGCTCGCTCAGCCACTTGCCGATGGAGGGGGTGACCTCCTTTTGGGCCTTGCCGCTAACGTAGATACCGATATGACCGCCGGGGAAGGGGTTTTCGGTATAGTCCGTACTGCCGACCAGGGCCTTCATCGCCTGGGAGGCGGCCGGGGGCACCAGGTGGTCCTGCAAGGCATAGACGTTGAGCAGCGGGCAGGTGAGATTCTTCAGATCGATCTCGTGCTCCCCGATCACGACCCCGCCGTTGATGAGTCCATTCTTCTGGTAGAAGTCCTTGGAAAATTGCCGGAAGGTCTCACCTGCCTGGTCAGGGCTGTCGAAGATCCACTTCTCCATGCGCAGGAAGTTCTTGACCTTGTCGGCATCCTCCAGGACGTCGACCATATTGACGTATTTCTGGCCGGCCAGGGCAAAGGGCTTGAGCGACAGGAAGGTCCAGTTCAGCAGCTCACCGGGGACATTGCCCATGGTGTCGACCGCCAGGTCGATGTCCATGGCCTGCACCCAACTGGAGAGCAGGTTGCCGGGGGTCTGGAAGTCCACCGGGGTGACCATGGTGACCAGGTTCTTAACCTTGTCCTGATGCATGGAGGTGTACACCAGGCTGAAGACCCCACCCTGACAGATCCCCAGGATGTTGATCTGGTCGAGTCCGTGGGACTCGCAGATGAAGTCCACGCAGCGGTCCACATAGCCGTTGAGATAATCATCCAGGGTCAGGCAGCGGTCGGCCCCGTCCGGGTAGCCCCAATCGATCAGGTATACGTCCTGACCAGTGGCGAGCAGGCCCTTGATGGTCGAGCGGTCCTCCTGGATATCGGTCATATAGGGCCGATTGACCAGGGCGTAGATGACCAGCAGCGGTACCGGCCGCGGGGTGACGCCCGCGGGGGTGTCGTAGCGATACAGGACCAGCTTGTCTTCCTTGTAGACCGCCTGCTTGGGGCTGACGCCGGTATCAATCTTGTCCGCGTTAAGCAGGTTTTCCATGCCCTTACCCAGTTTACGGGTATAGTCGAGCATCTCCTGGGTCAGCTTGTCGGGCCGAATGTCGATTGGGATCACGTGATCTCTCCTCGTTTTAGGTGTGTTTGACGCGCCTTCTTATGGGGGGGGCGGCAGTTATTTAGTGGTTGGCTTGGCAGCGGGCTTCTTGAGTGCAGCGCCCTTGCTCTCGGCCGGGCCGGCGATCAGTGCAGCGCGGGGGGCGCCATGGGTCTTGACGCGAGCACCCGGGGCGAGCGGCTGGCCGCTGGCCAGAGCCTCGACCTGGGCCTGCAGGATCTTCAGGCCATGGCTCAGCTTCTTGTTTTCGCGGCGGGTTTCCTGGAGGCGGTCCTGGAGGGTGCGGATCTCGGAGCGCGTCGGCATATTCAGCGCGCCCAGTTGCCTGTCGACCATCTCCGACATGCGCCCCTTGAGCGCCATCTGGGAGTTGATCAGCTTGCCGTGGAGCTCCGCGTAGGCCGGAGTGCCAACCTCTTCGGCGTAGACCGCCTCGCAGCAGTTGACCCAGTCGTCATAGATGGCACGGGCCGAGTCAATGGTCTTGCCGCTGCTGATCAGGTCCTGCATGTAGGCGCGCATGCGCTCGACCGCCTTGACTCCGAGTTTGGAGTAGAAGGCCGAGTACTCCTGGAGGGCCTTCTGGTAGTCGATGCTGCGGCGGATCAGGTCCTGGTAGGCCCCCTGCTCCTCGCGGGTGTAACCCAGGCCCGGGGCCGACAGCAGCCGGTCCACATGCTCCTGGATGCCGTCGTGCGGCATGTTGCGCAGGAAGTCGCCGGGGAACAGTGGCGATAGGGAGGACGTCATGCGCTGCCAGTTGTCCAGCGGCAATTCCCAGAAGGCCAGCATGCGGTGCATGGCGTTCTTGTCGTCGCCGCTGCCGCCGCCGAGCGCGCCGGTGAAGCCCTTCTGCATGTCCTCCAACGCCTTACTGAAGGCGCTCCAGCCGTCCCCGCCGCCGCTCGCGGTGGGCAGGAAGGTCTCGGCCATTTTGAAAAATGACTTGCCCTGCTCCATCATCCGCTCCATGAACTGCTTGGAGGCAGCGGGGGCGGCCGGCGACACGGCACTCCACCAGTGCTCCAGGGCGGACTCCCAGGGCGCGGTCTGGCTGCCCCCCTCCAGGCCCATGGCCTTGCGATTCATCGCGATCCAACTTTCCCAGTATTTGCGCTGGATCTCCATCCAGTCGTTTGAAAAGAAGCTATCTTCGTTCACGTTGTGACCTCCTCGGTGTAAAGTCGGAAAAAGTTAGCATGGAAAATTGTGCGCTGCAACAAACTCCGCTATGATCCCTCGGTGGACCAGGCACGGAGGTCTTGACGAGGGGCGCGAGGCGCACCCCAAGCGCACAACCACATGAGCGATACGGCAGTAGTGCGGGCAGCAGCGGCAGTGAACCGAATTCACGCCTGCGCGTTTTGCTGCGCCTGGTGTGGGGACGACCGTCCCCGCCCGACGACCCGGACCCCGATATAGTCACGGAGTACACCAGGGCCAATGAGCGAAACCAGCATGATCCGCACCGCGGTGCGGATCGCCAAGGCAGCGATTACCAACCGCCTCCAAGCGCCCCGCCGACGCGATCCTACCGGGCGGCATCGCGGAGCGCAAAGGAAAACCGGTCATCGCGGCAGAAAACCATCCGCCCCATCCGCCGCCGGCCGCCCGGACTGCGCTCGAGGCCTCACCTCCGCGTGGGACGTCGCGATGGCGCGGTACACTTGGTCGAGAGGTTCCCCAATCAGGCGATGGCCATGAGCAGCGAACGCATCATCAAGAAATACCCGAACCGGCGCCTGTATGACACCGAGGTCAGCCGCTATATAACCCTATCAGATGTACGTAATTTGGTCATGAGCAGCACCCGGTTTCGGGTCGTCGACGCCGCCAACGACGCCGACATCACCCGTTCGATCCTGCTCCAGATCATGTTGGAGGAGGAAACCGGGGGCGAGCCACTGTTCAGCGCAACGATGCTGGCCCAGATCATCCGGTTCTACGGCGGCACCGTGCAGGGGGTTTTTGCCCGTTACCTGGAAAGCTCGCTCGACCTCTTCGCACAGCAGCAAAAGCAACTGACCGATGCCTGGGGCGACAGCCCCCTGGACGCGGTGACCCGCATGACCAGGCGCAACATGGACCTGTGGTCAAACCTGCAGGACGAGTTCATGCGCGCGGCCGGGATCCCGGTCGGCAGTGAGCGCCCGAGCGACGACGATCAGTAAGCCGACCGCCCCAGACCTAAAAAAAAGATCTACAATCTTCACAAAAAATTAACCCATAGTATTTTGCGTTTCTGCCTTGACAGGAGTCCAAACGCCGACTATTGTGCACTGCAACAAATGTTGCAACGCAACAAAATTCTGGAGACAGGCAGTGAACGTAAACAAGAATTTAAATACTGTCAGCACCGTCAGCGAAATCACCAGCAAGGAAGTGGACCGCATATCCAGCCTGGGTGAACTCAACCTGTGTATTTTCGAGCGTATGGCCGTCCGTCAGGTCGATGCGATGAATCTGGCCGTGGAGCACGGCGTGCACCTGATGAAACTCGCTACCAAGTCCACGGACGTGAGCAAGTTCTTCAAGGCCCAAACCGACGCGGCCAAGGACTTCAGCGAGCGCGTACTGAGCGAGTCCAAGGTCAACGTGCAGCTCGCCGGCCAGATCCGCGACGACTACCGCGTCTGGTTCGAGAAGAGCCTGGCCGAGGTGAGCGCCGTTCTGCGCAAGGCCGTCCCCGCCGTTTAGTCAGCCATTGAGTCGGGCGACCGATAACAACAACCACGTTGCCCGAGGGTCTCAACCGAGTCCTCCTCGTCTCTCTCAACATGAGACGTTCAAGCCCGGCTCCCCGCCGGGCTTTTTTTTTGCCTGCGATGGTCCGGGTGATGCCGGTTGACGGTACCGGATTCAGTAATTTCAGTGTTTGCACGCACGCCTCAGCGCCACATCAAATTCCCTTACATTTTTTTTGGCAGCCGTGACCCGCTGGTCATACTCCAGCATGGAGACCTGGTGTCCGCCGGGAGTGGTCTGCCAGTCGTCCTCACCGTGGATCTTAGCCTGTTCAAACGCCGCCTTGGCCTAGATCAGGGCCTGCTGGGCTTGGGCCTGAGTGAGTTGCCCCGGCGCCCAGGCTCGCGCCCTGACCCGCTCTGCGCTCTGGGGCTCGCCCCCGGACCGAGTGGCGGGGCCCCGCCCAGGGTCCCAGGAGGAGGGGCCTCGGCTGCGGTGCGGATCCGCATCGCCTCGACGGTGTCGGCGCTGCCCGGGACCGGATCTATGGTTGAATAGCTCACGCGGCTCTGCGCGTCCACCGACTTGTAGATCGCATCGGCTGCCACCGGACCTAAAACCGTCATGGCCCCCGCCAGGACCAGCGCGGCGATGGGACCCTGGGACCCAGGTCGCGGCACCGACGACTGAGGCCGCGGGGATTGGGAGCGGCGGTTCATCCGTTGGCGCCTCAGCGCTCCCCGGCAATCGGCCCGAGCGCCGGCCGGTCATCGGGCCACCGCAGCCCCGCCGCACTCTGCTCTGCCACGCGCCCGAGCAAAGCGCGGGCGACCCCGGCCCGGCACCCAGAGTGCAGTGCCCGCTGGATGGAGGGGGCGCACTGATAGTCGCCGCAGACCCAGAGCCCCTCGGCCACCCGCTGCTCCCCCCGCCAGGATAGGGGACCGGCAGCGCTAGGGGCAGCCGATAGACGGCCAGTCGCTCCCAGCCCCGCATCCGCTCGCCGAACCAGGTGGCGAGTTCGCGCCGCAGGAGCGTCTCCAGTGCATCCGGATTGTGCCGGGAGCCGTGGCAATTGACCGCGATCAGGGACTGACCCACTGGGGCATAGAGGTCCGACAGGTTGCTCGGACACAGCAGGCTGTTGACCCGCCCCTGGCCCTCGCCATTGAGGAGCAGATAGGTCCCCGGAAAGGCACCCGCCCTGCCGCAAAATAGATGCAGGTAGTGCCGCGCCCGGCCGCCAACTCGGCTCGAGTGGCAATCCGAGCAGACGCGCGGTCTGCGCTTGCGCGGTGGCAATCACCAGAGCGCGGGTACGCAGGCGCTCTCCGGAGTCGAGCAGCACCACGCCGTCGCGCAGCCACTCCACCCGGCAACCGGTGCGGACCTGCCCCCGGCAGACGGGCGGCGAGTTGCGCCGGGATCTCGCTCATACCGCGGGCGGGCAGGGCCGTGTCCCCCAGGCTAGAGCGAAAGCACGAAAGATAAACTCGAAGGTGCGCGAGGAGACCGCCAACTCCGGCTCGAAGACGCCACCGCTGAAGAATGGCTTGAAGAAGCGCTCGATGATCTGCTCGGAGAAGCCCAACTGCCGCAGGCGCGCCAGGGCCAACGTCTCGGGGCGCGCGTAGAGGTCCTCCAGGGTCCCGCGCAGGCAGCAGCGGCGCAGCCCCAAGAGCCGCAGCTTGTCCAGCACGGTGCCAATGAGGGAGGTGAGCATCTTCGGCAACCGCGCCGGGCGGCGCCACACATCGCTGACCCGATGCAAACGCCCGCCGGTCCGCACCAGTGCGCCCGGATAAGAGGGGCGAAGGTCAAGCCGATTATAGTCGAGCTAGCGCCTGGCCTCCGGATACCAGATCTGCAGCACCTGGAAGCCGCGGTCGAGCAGAAATCCCTGGCGTTGATCGGTGCGCACGCGCCCGCCGACCCCGGCGGCCGCCTCCAGCACCAGGGGTTCGAGCCCGTTATCCCGCAGGGTCAAGGCGCAGACCAACAAGGCGCAGACCAAGCCGGATAGCCTGGCACCGATGACGATGACATCCGCGTTCATGATGTGACTCCGAGGTCAGGACCCGCTCTCATGGCAGGCGCGCACGCGTCAGAGCCCCGCACTCCGCTCGAAAGAAGGCTACTGTAACGCGGAGGAGCCGGCCCTTGGCGAAGCCCCGTCACCGAACATTGCTCGAAATCTGCGCAGGACCAACCCATGTCGTTTGAACCCTACACCTACGCCCTGCGTATCCGGCTGCACGACACCGACGCGGCCGGGGTGTTGTTCTATGGGCACCTCTTCAGGCACGCCCACGAAGCCTACGAGGCCTTCATGGAGCACCTCGGGTTCCCCTTGCAGGACCTGATCGGGACCGGGGTCACCGCAATCCCGCTGCCGATCACGCGGGCGCAGGCGCGCTATGAGCGTCCACTGCGGCTCGGCGACCGGGTGCGGGTGGAACTGCAGGTCGCTGAGGTGCGGCGGCGCTCGTTCGCCCTGGACTACCATTTTCTGGACGAGCAGGGGCACGTCTGCGCCCTGGTGCGCACCGTCCATTGTGTGGCCACTCAAGACGGCGCCGGATTGCTCGCGGGGCTGCACCAGGCTCTGGCAGAGCGGGTCGCGACCGCGGGACCAAGGTCATGGAACCAGGCCTAGCAGCCTGTCGGACTTCGGGGCCCCGTCGGGGCGGCGGGTCCGGTACACTG
>JADNEJ010000098.1 GCA_016292295.1 Candidatus Thiodictyon intracellulare | reverse complement strand
GTTCAACAGCAGCGCCACCAAGGCGGGCAGCGGCAGGGCGCGTTCACGAGTGAAGCCGGTAGGAGAAATCCGCGCACACGCAGCGAATCCATCGGAAAAAATACTCCTTCAGTGGAGTATAGATATTTTCAAATTTGACAAATAAATTGTTGTTCAAAAAAATAATCTTGCATTTACTTCGGCTTTAGGACCATGGCGTAAAACCTATTTTTTAATGGTTTAATATGTGGTATTGTAAATTAAAACAGCGAGTTAGCGCTAATTTTATGGCATTGGGCCGATCCCACTAATCCTCCGGGCGCATGTGCGGGAAGAGCAGGACGTCGCGGATGGATGGCGAGTCGGTGAAAAGCATGACCAGCCGATCGATACCGATGCCCTCGCCCGCCGTGGGCGGCAGGCCGTATTCCAGAGCGCGGATGTAGTCGGCGTCGTAGTACATCGCCTCTTCATCGCCCGCGTCCTTTTGCGCCACCTGGTGACGGAAGCGCTCGGCCTGGTCTTCGGCGTCGTTCAGCTCCGAGAAACCGTTGGCGATCTCGCGTCCGCCGATGAAGAACTCGAAGCGGTCCGTCACGAGCGGGTTCTGGTCATTGCGCCGCGCCAGCGGCGAGACCTCAGTGGGGTATTCGGTGATGAAGGTGGGGGCGATCAATCGGTGCTCGCCGGTCTGCTCGAAGATGGCGATATGGATGCGGCCGAGGCCCCAGTCGTCCTTTGCCGCGATCCCTAGGATGGCGGCGCTACGGCGGGCGGCGTCCAGGTCGTCGATGTCCGTAGCGCTGAACCCAGGGTTGAAGCGCAGGACCGCCTCGCGTACGGTCAGGCGCTCGAAGGGCCGGCCGAAGTCGAAGGCGGTGCCCTGGTAGTCGAAGGTCGTGGTCCCCAGGACGGACTGCGCCATGCCGCGCAGCAGGTCCTCGGTGAGGTCCATCAAGTCACGATAGTTCGCATAGGCCTGGTAGAACTCCAACATGGTAAATTCGGGGTTGTGGCGCGTCGAGAGCCCCTCATTGCGGAAGTTGCGGTTGATCTCATAGACGCGTTCGAAGCCGCCCACCACCAGGCGCTTGAGATACAACTCGGGCGCAATACGCAGGAACAGCTTCATATCGAGCGCGTTGTGGTGAGTGACGAAGGGGCGTGCCACGGCCCCGCCTGGGATCACGTGCATCATCGGTGTCTCGACCTCCAGGAAAGCCCGCTCATTCAGATAGGCACGGATATAGGCGATGATGGCGATACGTGTACGAAAAGTTGCGCGGGTGGACTCGTTGACGATCAGGTCGACATAGCGCTGGCGGTGGCGGGTCTCCATATCCGCGAGCCCGTGCCACTTCTCGGGCAGGGGGCGCAGGGCCTTGGTAAGCAGGCGAATGGACTTGCAGCGCACCGACAGCTCCCCGGTCTTGGTCTTGAACAGGGTCCCTTCACAGCCGATGATGTCGCCAATGTCGAGATCGTGCTTATAGCCGGCATAGGCGGTCTCGCCCAGCGCATCACGGCTCACGAAGAGCTGGATGCGCCCGGACATGTCCTGGAGGTGAGAGAAACTCGCCTTGCCCATCACCCGACGGCTCATGAGCCGGCCGGCGATGACCACCCGCAGGGGCGGCTCGACCAAGGCCTCGGCGTCCCAATTCCCATAGTTGTTCCGCAGGTCGGCGGCGAGTGCATCGCGCCGGAAGTCGTTGGGGAAGGCCTTACCCGCGGTGCGTAATTGAGCGAGCTTCTCGCGCCGCTGGGCGATCAGCTTGTTATCATCCTGGCCGGGTTCCGCCGCGGGCGCGGCGGGCGTTTCCCCTTGGGTCTCGTCATGCATCGCCACTGAACTCCGTCCGGTTACAGGCCGCTCTGCAGGCTTGCTTCGATAAAGGGGTCGAGATTGCCATCGAGCACCCCTTGGGTGTTGGTGATCTCGATGTTGGTGCGCAGGTCCTTGATCCGCGACTGGTCGAGGACATAGGAGCGGATCTGGCTGCCCCAGCCGATGTCGGACTTGGTATCCTCCACCGCCTGCTGGGTGGCCGCACGCTTCTGCATCTCCAGCTCATAAAGCTTGGCCTTGAGCTGCTTCATGGCCTGGTCCTTGTTCTTGTGCTGGGAGCGCTCGTTCTGGCACTGGACCACGATCCCGGTGGGATTGTGGGTGATGCGCACGGCCGACTCGGTACGGTTGACGTGCTGACCGCCGGCCCCGCTCGCACGATAGACGTCGATGCGCAGATCCGCTGGGTTGATCTCCACGACCACGGTGTCGTCGATCTCTGGGGACACAAAAACGGCGGCGAAGGAGGTGTGACGGCGATTGCCGGAGTCGAAGGGGGACTTGCGCACCAGCCGGTGGACACCGATCTCGGTGCGCAGCCAGCCGAAGCAGTACTCACCCTGGAAGTGCACCGTGGCGGACTTGATGCCGGCCACATCACCGGGGGAGACCTCCATCAGCTCGGTCTTAAAGCCGCGCCGCTCACCCCAACGCAGGTACATGCGCAGCAGCATCTCGGCCCAGTCCTGGGCCTCGGTGCCGCCGGAGCCGGCCTGCACATCGAGGAAGGCGTTCTTGTCGTCCATAGGGTTGGAGAACATGCGGCGGAACTCCAGGTCCGCCACCCGCTCCTCGCAGCGCTCCAGATCACGCAGGAGGTCGGTCGCGGTCGCCTCATCATCCTCCTCGGCGGCCAGGGCCAGCAGGCCGTCGGCGTCGGCCAGGGCTGCGGTCATGTCGTCCACGGTCAACACCACGGCCTCCAGGCCGGCACGCTCACGGCCCAGCATCTGGGCGCGCTCAGGGTCGTTCCAGACCTGTGGGTCCTCGAGCTCGCGCAAGACCTCGGTCAGGCGATCCTTGCGCTCCTCGTAGTTAAAGATACCCCCTAAGGGACGCTACGCGCCCCTTCAGGTCATTGATTTTGTGTGCGATTTTGTTAATGTCCAGCATGATTCACTCCGCTTTGGTCGAACCGCTAAGTATAGGCGCAGCGAGCCGCCAAGCGCCACGACCGGCATTGACGGACGGACCGACGCCGCGCGGCGGTCGGCTACATTTTGCCGCAAGTCAATCAACCGTACCCGACTCCACTCATAGGACGCCTACCCCGCTTCATCCTGCCCGGCTTTCCGCAGCACGTGCTCCAACGCGGCAACAATCGCCAGCAGATCCTGTTCAGGGAGGAAGACTATATGGTTCCTGTGAGAGAAGATCGGCGCCGCCGCGGAGAAGCTCGAGTGTAAGATCAACTCCTAATTTCCTGATTAAAAACAATTTCCATCTCCTGCTGACGCCGCTGCACGAGGACGGCATCAGCAAGTGGATACAGTACGTCGGGCGCTACTATGTCCAGTACTTCAACGGCCGCACCGGCACCCTGTGGGAGGGCCGTTATCGCGCCACCCTGCTAGACCCTGCCGACTAGATGATCCCGGTCAGTCGGTATGTGGAAGGCAACCCGGTCCGCGCCGGTCTGGTCAGCACGCCCGCCGACTATGCCTGGTCGACCAACCCTGCACGCGATGTCAACGATGATCACCAGCCCCCTGACCTTGCTGCCCCCTTTCCTGCTGTGCCTCACGGCGGTCGCCGCGGAACTGCACGATTCCGGTTACGGAGACGGCAGTCTGGTCGACTCCAGCGGCCAGTATTACTACCCGCAACTTTCGGTTCCAGATACCTGGAAGACGTGAGCGACGGCTATCTCAAAATCGACCCCATCGAGATCGCGGCCGATCTGCGACTGGCCGCGCCGCAAGGCGTGCTCACCCGTCCGGAAGAAAGGGGGGGCAGCGAAGCCGACCAAGGAATTGGATACGAACGGCCCGGATTAGAGCTCCGCACTGCCGCAGGATGCTCCGTCCGCCCGCCATTCAGAACAACTCGACGACCTGTCGCCGGTCGATCCGGGGCAGCGGATCCGCTCGCTGGCGAGGTAGTCTGGGGGGCGCGACAACCCCCCGCTCCCGTTAGTCGACCAACTCGCCCGCGATGACGCGCTCGAAAGTCAAGGCCACGTCCGCGTACCCGACCTCGATCAGGTCCCCCGGACCGAACTTGCCGGCCAGAATCTCTTGGGCGAGCGGATTCTCCAACTGGGCGCGGATGGCACGCCGCAGGGGTCGCGCCCCATAGACCGGGTCGAACCCCGCCTCCCCCAGGTGGTCCAGGGCCGCGTCGCTTAGGGTCAGTTGCATATCCCGATCCGCGAGACGCCGTTGGAGGTACTGGACCTGAATCCCGGCAATGGCGCGGATCTGAGTCGCGGTCAAGGAGTGGAATACCACGATCTCATCGAGCCGGTTGATGAACTCCGGCCGAAAGGCGTGGCGCACGATCTCCATCACCACCTCTTTCATCGCCGCGTAGTTGGCCTCACCGGAGCGCTGTTGGATGATATCCGACCCCAGGTTGCTGGTCATGACGATCACGGTGTTGCGAAAGTCCACCGTGCGGCCCTGGCCGTCGGTCAGACGCCCGTCGTCCAACACCTGCAACAGGACATTGAAGACGTCCGGGTGGGCCTTCTCCACCTCATCGAACAGGATCACGCTATAGGACCGACGGCGCACTGCCTCGGTGAGATAGCCGCCCTCGTCGTAGCCCACATAGCCCGGGGGCGCGCCGATTAGACGCGCCACCGAGTGCTTCTCCATGAACTCGGACATGTCGATGCGCACCATCGCCTCCTCCGTGTCGAAGAGGAAAGAGGCCAGGGCCTTGCAGAGCTCGGTCTTGCCCACTCCGGTCGGTCCCAGGAACATGAAGGAGCCGATCGGCCGGTTGGGGTCCGAGAGCCCGGCACGGGAACGGCGAATGGCGTCGCTCACGGCCCGCACCGCCTCGCCTTGGCCTACCACCCGTCGGCCCAGTTCCTCTTCCATGCGCAGCAGCTTAGCCCGCTCTCCCTCCAGCATCCGCGAGACCGGGATGCCGGTCCACTTGGAGACGATGTTCGCCACCTCCTCCTCTGTCACCTTGTTGCGCAGCAGCCGGGTTTCCCCCTGTTCCGCCTCGGCGGCCACCACCAGTTGTTTCTCCAACTCCGGGATGCGTCCATAGGCCAACTCCGACATGCGCCCCAGGTCCCCGGCACGCCGGGCAGTCTCCATCTCGGTACGCGCCCGCTCCAGCTTCTCCTTGACGTGTGCCGTACCCTGGACTGTCGCCTTCTCGCCCTTCCAGACCTCGTTCAGATCCGCGAACTCGCGCTCCAGTCGCTCGATCTGACCCTCCAGGTCCGCCAGGCGCTTCCTGGAGGCGTCGTCCGACTCCTTCTTGAGCGCCTCGCGCTCGATCTTGAGCTGGATCAGGCGTCGGTCGAGCTTGTCCATCTCTTCCGGCATGGAGTCGATCTCCATGCGCAACTGCGAGGCCGCTTCGTCGATCAGGTCGATCGCCTTGTCCGGCAATTGGCGATCCGCGATGTAGCGGTGCGACAAGGTGGCCGCCGCCACGATGGCCGGGTCCGTGATCTCCACCGCGTGGTGGACCTCGTAGCGCTCCTTGAGTCCGCGCAGGATAGCGATGGTATCCTCCACGTTGGGCTCATTGACCAACACCTTCTGGAAGCGTCGTTCCAGGGCCGCGTCCTTCTCCATATATTTGCGGTACTCATCGAGCGTGGTGGCGCCGATGCAGTGCAGCTCGCCGCGGGCGAGCGCAGGCTTGAGCATGTTGCCCGCGTCCATAGCCCCCTCGGCCTTGCCGGCACCCACCATGGTGTGCAGTTCGTCGATGAACAGGATGATGTTGCCCTCCTGGCGAGCGACATCATTCAGGACCGCCTTGAGCCGCTCCTCGAACTCCCCGCGGAACTTGGCCCCGGCGATCAGCCCGGCCATGTCGAGCGACAAGAGCCGCTTGGTCTTGAGCCCCTCGGGCACCTCTCCATTGACGATCCGCTGCGCCAGCCCCTCCACGATCGCGGTCTTGCCCACCCCGGGCTCGCCGATCAGCACCGGATTGTTCTTGGTCCTCCGGCCCAAGACCTGGATGGTGCGGCGGATTTCGTCATCGCGACCGATGACCGGATCGAGTTTTCCCTGCTCCGCCCGCTCGGTCAGATCGATGGTGTACTTTTCCAGCGCCTGGCGCTGCTCCTCGGCATTGGGATCGTTGACCGCCTGGCCGCCGCGCACCGCTCCGATCGCGCGCTCGATGGAACCCTTGGTGGTACCCGCCTCACGCAGCGCCGTGCCCAGCACGCCCTTGTCCTCCAAGGCCGCCAGGACGAAGAGTTCGGAGGAGATGTACTGGTCGCCACGCTGCTGCGCCAGCTTGTCGGTATGATTGAGCAGACGGTTGAGGTCATTGCCGATGTGCACATCGCCCGCCGCCCCGCCCTGCACCGTAGCCAGCCGGTCCAGCGCCTCGCCGAGCGCCGAGCGCAGCCGGTTGGTGTTCACGTCCGCCTGCACCAAGAGGTGCCGGACAGTCCCGCCCTCTTGATCAAGCAAGGCCGTCATTAGATGGATGGGCTCGATGAACTGGTGATCGCGGCCCAAGGCCAGGCTCTGGGCATCGGCCAGGGCCTGTTGGAACTTGGCCGTTAGTTTGTCCATACGCATGATGATTTACTACGCTCGAAATAAGTATTTTCGCCAAGATAATGGGTACCGATGGGGACTTCAAGTCAATGCCATAAAGTTAGTAACCGTTTAGCCCTTCCTGGTTGCCAAGCAGCCGTAGTGGGTCGCCCCGATCAGATGGCTGGTGAAGGCAACGGTGGGGCTTGAAGTCCTTGGCGCCGCTGGCGGATCACCTCGGCCAGAGACGGCCAGGGCGAGACGGCG
>JADNEJ010000310.1 GCA_016292295.1 Candidatus Thiodictyon intracellulare | reverse complement strand
TCACGCCTAAACACTGTTCATGGCTGAATCAGATTGAAATTTGGTTCTCGATTTTTCCCGCAAAGTTATTCGAAGAGGAAATTTTCTTTCGGTCGAAAATCTATGCGATAAGATCAACAAATTCATCAGCTACTTCAATGAAACGATGGCCAAGCCTTTCCGCTGGACATGCCAGAGCAAGGGCCTTGATAATAATTCCGCCTACCTTGTTCAGTCCTGGTGTCGCCGCTTTCTTTTAGAACATGGTCTTGCGCGCGCAAACCCACATGGGCCGGCCGGCCTTGGGTGGATTTGTGATCAAGGCCCAGGGCAAGCCGCTGGCAGCCTAGCCGGAAGTGGTCCTAGCGATTCCATCGCGAGGTACTAGCCGAAAAACGTCTCTTTTTTGAGACAAAACCCGTCCAAGGGCCTCAGGCGGTGGCACCGGTCGCTAAGTCAGACAGGCTGCTAGGATAGCGCGCGGGAGCGAGCGGCGTTCAGATCGCGAATCCACGGGTCAGCGTGTTCTGGTATGCCCCAGGGACGGAATTTGGGTCCGGCCGCTGCGGCCCGACTGGACCTCCCCGAGGTGCAGGGCCCACACGCAGGAGATTACAGCAACCCCCAAGCACTCTTGCGCCGCCCCAGGCGCAGCCGTGGCAGGATCAGGCCGAGCAGAATACCGCCCGCCAGGACCCCGGCGCCGATCAGGAACCAGCGCTGGTTCGTTTGGTTCTGGAGCTCCCGGTTCTCCTGCTCCAGGTCGGCGCCCGAGCGGGTCAGGGCCGCCACCTGGACGCGCAGACGCTCCCGGTCGTTGGTGACCTCCAGCACGTTGGTGCTGGCGTGGCGGATGGTCGCCAGATTCTGCTCCAGGCGCTGCTTGTCGCGCTCCAGTTCCTGGTAACGCGACTTCAGATCGGCCAGTTCGGTCTGGATCTTGGCCAGCCGGGCGGCGACCGCGTCCGGGTTCTGTTGCAGCTCGGCCAGGCGCGCCTCCAACTCGGCCGCCCGGTTGCGTGCCGCGGGTTCGGTCTTGAGCTGGTTCACGGGGACGAACCCGATGGTGCCGTCCAGAGTCCGCACCCGCGCGAATTTCGTGCTCTGGTCGACTCCCAGGACCTTCAGTGTGGTGCCGCTGGGCAGCATCTTGAGGATCTTGTAGCGGGTACTGTCGCCGGCGCGCAGAGTGATCTCTATCTGATCAGTCATATAACGTGGCTCTGCCTGGCCCCAGCTCGGGGTCAGGAGCACGGCGCACAGGCCGAGCAGCAACGGCGCTGATGGTCTCACGGGGCGTCCTCGCTGCGACATGTTGTAGGGCCACCAACGGTGGCTGGGTGGTTCCGATGCGGCCTGAGGGCCGAACCTCGAACTGCCCTTTCCAGTGCCTGTTGCAAAAGACTCTGCCGCCTCAACGCCCGCTCACCAGCAGAAATTCAAGTAGCGCCTTTTGCACATGTAGCCGATTCTCGGCCTCGTCCCACACCACGGACTGGGGACCGTCGATGACCGCGGCGGCTACCTCTTCCCCCCGGTGGGCGGGCAAGCAGTGCATGAAGAGCGCGTCCGGGGCGGCGCACGCCATGAGCGCCTCGCTGACCTGGTAAGGTGCGAACAGGGCGGCACGCGCGGCGTGCTCACCCTCCTGGTGCATGCTCGCCCACACGTCGGTGGCGATCAGGTCGGCCCCCGCCGCCGCCGCCAGGGGGTCGTACAGGATGGTGCAGCGGTCGGCGGCCGCGGCCAACAGGTCGTCATCCGGCTCGAATCCGGCGGGACAGCCGACTCGCAACGCGAAATCGAAGAGCCGCGCCGCCTCCAGGTAAGTCTGACACATATTGTTTCCGTCGCCGATCCAGGCCACCCGGCGCCCACGGATGTCACCGCGGTGCTCAAAATAGGTCTGGAGGTCGGCTAGGACCTGGCAGGGGTGCAGCCGATTGGTCAGGCCGTTGATCACCGGGACCTGGGAGTAGGCCGCGAAGCGCTCGACCGTCGCCTGCTCGAAGGTGCGGATCATCACCGCGTCGACCATGCGCGAAAGGACCCGAGCGGCGTCCTCGACCGGTTCCCCGCGCCCGAGCTGGGTATCGCGCGCCGATAGGAACAGGGCGTGGCCGCCGAGCTGGACCATACCCGCTTCGAAGGAAACCCGGGTGCGAGTGGACGACTTCTCGAAGATCATCGCGAGCGTGCGGTGTCGCAGGGGGCGGTAGTCCTCCCCGCGGCGGTGCATCGCCTTCAATTCGGTGCCGCGCGCCAGCAGGGCGCGGGCTTCCTTGGCGGTCAGATCGTTGAGTGTCAATAGGTGCCGACAGGTGGCTTGCATCGGGGGTCCATAGCTCCGGGGATGGGATAGAGCGCGCGCTCAGGGGGCAGTGAGGAAACGACGGATCAGGGTGCTCAAGACCTCGACCAACTGGGTCGCCTGGTCCTGCTCGATGATCAGCGGGGGCAAGAGCCGGATGACCCGATCGGCGGTGACATTGATCAACAGTCCCGCGGTCAGGGCCAGCATCACCAGCTCAGTACAGGGGCGGTCCAACTCGATGCCGAGCATCAGGCCCCGACCGCGCACCGCCACGACCCCCGGGACCCGGGCTAGGGACTCCCGGAAGGCGTCGCGCAGGGCGGCCCCTTGATTCGCCGCGTGTTCAACCAAGTCTTGTGCGGTGATGGTCTCCAGCACCGCCCGCGCCGCCCGACAGGCGAGCGAATTGCCGCCGAAGGTAGAGCCATGGGTGCCGGGGCCGAAGACCTCCGCCGCTGCTCCGCGCGCCACACAGGCGCCGATCGGCACGCCGTTGCCGAGCGCCTTGGCGAGCGTGATCACGTCCGGCACGATGTCGGTGTGCTGGAAGGCGAACCAGCGCCCGGTGCGGCCGATCCCGGTCTGGATCTCGTCCAGGATCAAGAGCCACCCCTCACGGTCGCAGATGCGCCGCAGCGCCGGCAGATAGTCGTCCCCGGGGATGTTGATGCCGCCCTCGCCCTGGATCGGTTCCACCAGGATGGCGACGATATTCTTGCGATTGGCGGCGGCGGTCTCCACGGCACCAATGTCGTCATAGGGGGCGCGCACGAAGCCCTGCACCAGCGGCTCGAAGCCGGCCTGGACCCTGCGGTTGCCGGTGGCCGTCAGGGTCGCCAGAGTACGGCCGTGGAAGCTGTTCTCCATCACCAGGATGGCCGGATTCTCGACCCCGCGCTGATGGGCGTAGAGCCGCGCCAGTTTGATCGCCGCCTCGTTGGCTTCGGCCCCCGAGTTGCCGAAGAACACACGGTCCATGCCCGCGAGTCTGGTCAGCAGGGCGCCCAGGCGCTCCTGTTCAGCAATGCGGTAGATATTGGAGGTGTGCACCGGCAGCCCGGCCTGCTCGCACAGGGCGTCGCGCACCGCCGGGTGCGCATGGCCCAGACCACAGACGGCGATCCCGGCCAGGGCGTCCAGGTAGCGCTTGCCGTCATCATCCCACAGCCAGACCCCCTCGCCCCGCGCGAAGGTGACCGGCAGCCGCTTGTAGGTCGTCATCAAGGGTTCGCTCATAAGGCCAGGCCCCGCCGTGTTGGCTCTAGAACGTGCACGATGCCACGTCCAAAAAAACAAAAAGGCGGCTCCTCCACGCGGGAAACCGCCGTGACCGAAAAGGCGAAGCCGCAACGATAGCGCGTCTCCCCCAAGACAGACAAGTGTTTTGGTTCGCGATGTCTCGGATCAAGGGCCGGGATGGATGTCGGTGGCGTCACCCAGCACGCGTGCCGACGCCGCCGGGACCCGGACAAGGACGCGGGCAAGCGGCTAAGATGCATCCCCTGACCCGGGAGCGCGCCCCCTGGAATCCCCCGTCCACTACGGGTTTCCAAGGACTTGCTGCAATGCACACTACCGATCGCCAACGCCTGCGCGAGCTCATCGTCCGCCTGCCCTGCTGGGGCGAGCGGCAGTCCCGGGACGCCATGTACGCGGGCCTGACCTGGGACTTGACCTCGCGGGACCCCGAGCCGGTGCCGCCGACCCCCGAGGGACGCGGCCGAGCAACTGCTCGAGCTGGCCCTGGCGGCACCCACCGGCCCCGGGATACGCGGCCTACTCGAAGACCTACGCGAGTTGGGGGCGGGCGGTGCCGCGGGGTCGCTCGCCCTCGCGCGACTGGCCGCCGGACTCACGCAGGCCGCGCCGCGAACGCCCTGGGCCGCAGAGCCCTATCCCGGGCTGCGGTCCCTGGAGTCCTGGCAGGCCCCGCTCTTTTTCGGTCGCCAGGCCGAGACCAGGGACCTGCTGCGCAGCCTGGCCGACCCCGCGGGCTCGCGCATGTTCCTGGTCGCCGGACTGCTCGGGTGCGACACGTCGTTCCTGGTCCGGGCCGGGGTGGCGGAGCGGCTCGCGGCGGACGAGCTGCCGCACCTGCCCCAGGCCGCGCGCTGGCAGGTCAGCAGCATGGTCCCGGCCGGACACGGGGGGCGATCCCTTCCTGGCCCTGACCTACAGCCTGGCGCGCGAGCCCGGGGTAGCAGTCTTCGATGCACCCACCGAGGCCGCCGCCATCAAGGGCCACGGCGCCCCGGCCCTGGCCGATCTGCTCGCGCGCATCCTGGCCGGACGGCCGGCGGACGCCCGCTGGCTCCTGGTTATCGACCAGTTCGAGGAACTGTTCACCGCGGTCGATGCGGACCTGGCCGGGGAATTCATGGAGACCCTGATCGAGGCCCTGGAAGAGCCGCGGCTGCGCATCCTGGGCACCCTGCGGGTCGACCTCTCCTGCACTGCTGCTGCGCCCTGCCAGACCTAGCGCGGATCCTGAATGCCGGGGGGCTCTACTGCCTGGCACTGCCGCCGCGGCCCGCCCTGGAAAGGATGATCGTGGGGCCCCTGACCGAACTGGAACTGGCCGTACCGATGCAGATCGAGCCCGCGTTGGTGGAGCGCCTCCTGCGCGACGCGAGCGGGCAGGCGGGTGGGTTGGCGCTGATGGACGATGCACTCACTTAAGGAGACCTACCAGCAGACGCGGCAGCGCGGCGCAAGCGGCACCGTGATGACCCTTGATCTCTATGCGGGGGAAAGCCCCGGCGGACTCAGGAGGGGTGATCACCCGACGCGCGGAACGCGCCCTCGGCCTGGTCGGGCCCGAGGCCCAGGGTGCCCTGAATCAGCTCTTCTCCCAACTCATCGCGGTCGCGGAGGACGGCACCGCCACCCGGCCGCCTGGAGTGGGTCAAGCTCGCCGCCCATCCCCAGACCGCGGCTCTGGCGCAGGCCCTGGCGGCGCCGGACACCCGCCTGGTGCAGATCGGCCAGTGCGAGCGCGCCACCGTCGAGTTCGTTCACGAGGCCCTGCTGCAGGAGTGGCCGACCCTGCGCCATTGGATCGAGCGTCGCCGCTAGGCCCTGCACACTCGCGACCAGGTGGAGGTAGAGGCCAACACCTGGGCGGCCATCGGCTATCCGCCGGCCTTGCGTTGACGCCACGAGGTGCTGGAGGCCGCCCGCACCCTACTGGCCGAGACCGGCCTGCTCGACGAACTGGAGTGCGACCTTAAGGTCTCCTCCTTCCTCACTCCGGAGCTCGAGTGGCTGCTCTGCGAGATCCTGTGCTCCCGGGTGAAGCCCGTGCAGCGCGAGGAGATCGGGCTGCGCCTGGCCCAGATCGGCGACCCGCGTCCCGGGGTCGGGGTGGCGGACGGTCTCCTCGCCATCCGCTGGTGCGCCATAACGGCCGGGGAGGTCCGTATCGAGAGTAATGGGCCCTTCCAGGTCGCACCCCTGCGGATTGCCGCTTATCCGATCACCCAGTGCCAGTTCGTCACCTTCCTGGAGGCCGCGGACGGCTTCGTCTTACCCAAATGGTCTACGAACCTGCGCCAGACCCCCCTGGTCAGCGGCCCCGCGTGTCGCCACGGCAACTATCCCGCCACTCATGTGAACTGGTTCGAGGCCACCGCCTTCTGCCGCTGGTTGAGCGCCCGCCTGGGCTACGGCGTGCGGTTGCCCGACGAGTGGGAGTGGCAATAGGCGGCCCAGGGCACACGCCCCGGCTTCATCTACCCGTGGGGTCGGGACTGGCGCGAGGGCCACGCCAACACCGATGAAAGCGCGGTCGGACGCGACACCGCGGTCGGCATGTACCCCGCCGGGCGCAGCCCCCAGGGCGTCTACGACCTGGCCGACAACACCTAGGAATGGTACCGCAACCGCTACGACAAGCCGAAGATCATCATCGCCGACCCCTACAGTTCGCGCGTCCTGCGCGGCGGCTCCTGGCGCGTCAACATGGGCTTCACCCGTGCCGACTTCCGGCTCGACGGACTGCCCGAGGACCGCATGGGCGGCAGCAGCTTCCGGGTGGTGGCAGGGAATTGAGGGCGCGGGTTGGAAAGAGGACTTGTCCGCAAATGAACGCAAAGAAGAAAAGATTAGCGAGGTCGCTATGCCTGGGAACATCGCGAGTGCGAAGCAACGGCCTTGATCACAAATCCGCCCACGGCCGGCCGGCCCATGTGGGTTTTCGCGCGCAAGACCATGTTCTGAAAGGGAGCAGCGACGCTGGCACTGAACTAAGGTGGGCGGAATTATGATCAAGGCCCGAAGCAAAAGTTTTCCGATCTGGTGCGCCGGGCGGTCGTCGAACCCCAACTGATCTATAACCGCAAGCGCCTGGTGGCCGCGGTAATCGATGCGGCGCAGTACCAGGCGTTCAAGGAATGGTCGGAACAGACAAACCGGCGCACTCTAGCAGCCTATCGGACTTAGGGACCCCTTCGTGGCGGCGGGTCCGGTACACTGTTGGGATCACCCCCGATGGCCGCTCGATGGCCGGAGTGCTACTGCCGATGCGCCGCTTCCACCCGATGGACCGCGAC
>JADNEJ010000269.1 GCA_016292295.1 Candidatus Thiodictyon intracellulare | reverse complement strand
GCGTCGGCACCGCCGTGGCGTCACGCGCGGGGCCGTCGCCCAACTGCAAAAATGGACAAAATCGAGCTCCCATGACACCTTCGGTTATTTCGGCGCGGCCTACGGAGTGGAATTCCTGGCACTAGTAGGCTGGAACACTGAGAGCGAACCGTTCGCCAAGGAAGTTGCGAGGCTGGTCCGTCAGATAAGGAAAAAAATACACGGGTGTTTTTTGTTGAAAATATGAGCGCCCCGCGTTTGATCAGGCGGATTGCCGACGAGGCCGGCAGTGTTGTGGGCGGCACCCTATACTCGGATGCGCTGGCGCCAGCCGGGAAACCTGGCGATGGCTACCTCGGCATGTTCCGCCACAACGTGCCCGTATTGGTGGGGGCGATGGCGAAAAGCTGATCCTGAACCGACGCCGCAGGCTACCCGCGCCGGCCTTGATCGTCACTCCGGGCACCCGTGCCCTGCGTGGTCGGCGGTCGGCGGTCGGCGGTCGGCGCAGCGGACCCTACGGGTTGGCCCCGCGCCCGTAGGGTCCGCTGTGCGGACCGAGCGCCGCTGGCCAGAATGATAATCCAAGACCCTGCAACTGAGGCCGCGACAGGCGCGGACTTTGTGGGTCAAGGCCAAGCCGCCGGCCCGGCTGCGCGCCCAGGCCCCTTGCGGCAGCCGCAAGGGGTAACACCATTTGCACTATCGTGTTATCTTTACCGTCGGCGCTTCGGTTCGTCCCTGCGAGGGCGGTCGACGCCGGCAATTCTCCAGGCACCGGACGACGCATCCACGCAAATGTACGACTCAAGATCAGTCCGTCGACATTCGGTATCCTGCATGGCCCTGGCCCTGGCCCTGGCGCTCGCCTTGACCGCGACCGGCGGTGCCTTGGCTTACGATCTCAACGATCAGCTTGGCCATCAACGGCCTGCTCTCCGGCGCCTACCAGTGCCAACAGGTCGCGGGTCCGCTGGAGACGGACAATGTCTGTCGGGATACCCTGCCGTTCCAGCCAGAGTTGTTCTACATTTTCGTCAAGCTCTGATTCGCTGCTGGAAATGGCCTCAACCAGGGCTCCCCCTTTGTCCTCAAGCCCTGGGTGGCTGACTTGCGATCAGGCAGTGGGACCGGTGGCCGGCGTCTTTCTGCGCGGCGGTTGACAGAGCCATGACGTGCTGATCAGACTATCAGTCTGAATTCTCGGGCGGTTTCGACGTCAAGGGGTCTGCTTAGGGCTAGCCGGAAGACAACATGCGGATCGCATTCGGTTATTTGCAAGGTCCGAGTTGGAGCCCTGTGGTCCAGGCCGCGATCGGCGCGCCGCCCGCTCCGCAGGTGCTCGACGGAACGTTCGAAGCGCCGGCGGTGGCCACTCAGGTGCTCGCCCGTACCAACGTCTTCGAGGCCTAGTTACCGCTTCGCCTTCAACGATCACATTGCCCTCAGCGCGGATATCCAGTACATGAAAGACAAGTATCGCGAGAGGGACGACGTGGACGGCTGGATCTTCGGCCTGCGGGCGGTCACGGAATTTTGACATCCGGCGCAGGGCGCTGCTGCCGTCCAGCCGCTTGCCGTGGCTGTGCAACAACACATTTCTTATTGAGGAGCACCGCACCATGCACATTCCCGATGGTTACCTGAGTCCCTTGACCTGTGCGGCTGCCTACGTGGTGGCCGCGCCTTTCTGGTTCGTCGCGCTGCGCAAGGTCAAGGGCCAGTTGCAGACGCGCCTGGTGCCCACCGTGGCCGTGGTCTCGGCGTTTTCGTTCGTGATCATGATGTTCAATCTGCCGTTGCCCGGCGGTACCACGGGGCACGCGGTCGGACTCGCCGTCGCGCCGATCCTGCTGGGTCCCTGGGCGGCGATGCTCGCCATCTCAATCGCTTTGTTCATCCAGGCGCTCTTCTTCGGCGACGGGGGGATTACCACCTTTGGGGCGAACTGCCTCAACATGGCGATCGTCGGCCCCTGGGTCGCCTACTGGCTCTACCGGCTGATCTCCGGCGAGACACCGCTGGCATCAAAACGGCGCGTGTTTGCCGCGGCGGCGGCTGGTTACATCGCAATCAGCGTGGCGGCGCTGCTGGCCGCGGTTCAGTTCGGTATTCAACCGATCTTCTTTCATGACGCCGCCGGCGCGCCGCTCTACGCACCCTACGCATTGGCGATCACTATCCCCGCCATGATGATCGGACACCTGTCCTTTGCCGGCCTCGCAGAGGCGGTGATCTCCGGTGGTGTGGTGGCCTATGTGCAGAAGGTCGACCCGCGTCTGCTGTCCCTGTCGACGCCGCAAGTCGCTGCGACCGGCGGCGGGGAAGCGGCGACGCTCCCGGTCGGTTGGCGTCCTACCCGGGCATTGTGGGCTGGACTCGCGGCGCTGTTGATTGCGAGTCCCTTGGGTTTGCTGGCCGCGGGTATTGCCTGGGGCGAATGGGGTGTGGATGACTTCAAGGATGCGGCCGTGCCGGCGCAGATTGCGCCAGCCTCGGGGAACGTGGTGCCACCGGAATCTGTCCCGCAGGGGATGGAGCGGTTGTCCTCGTTCTGGACGGCCCCCATGCCGGACTATGAGCCCGCGTTCATGCATAACGAATACTTCGGCTATATCCTCTCGGCCATGGTCGGGACGGGGCTCGTCGTGCTGGCCGTCCTGCTGCTGTCCGCGGTCCTTGGGGGCGGTCGGGCGCAGCGCGCGGCAGCCAACCCGTGACGATGGCCGCCTCCTGAAGACCGTGGGGGAGCAATCCTATCTGCGCGGTGGTCATCGCCATGGACGGCGTGATTTCTTGGAGCGGTTGCTCCGCGGTCTGCTGGACGCGATGGACCACACGGCCGATGCCGAGCAACTCGCCGCGGGTCCAGGCGTGCTCCAACGCTTGGACCCGCGGATCAAGACCCTCGGACTGTTGACGCTCGTCGTGACCGCGGTCTTTGTGAAATCGCTCGTCGCCTTGGGCGGGCTCTTCGCCTTCGCGACCGCCCTGGCCTTGGCCTCGCGGATGACACTGCGGCGCCTCGCCGGTCAGGTCTGGACCGGCGTGCTCCTGTTCACGGGGGTTCTGGCGGTTCCGGCCATTTTTCTGGTCCCAGGCGACGCCTTGGTGGCGGTGCCGTTGCTCGACTGGACCATCACCCGGCAGGGGCTGCGGGGCGCGGCCTTCCTGGTCGGCCGCGCCGAGACGGCGGCCACCTTTGCATTGCTGGTGATCCTGACCACCCCGTGGCCGCAGGTACTCAAGGCGCTGCGCAGTCTGGGCGTACCGCTGGTATTGGTCGCAATACTGGGCATGACCCACCGCTATATCTTTGTGTTGCTGGAAAATAGTGTTCAATTGTTTGAAGCGAAGCGCAGTCGCGTCATGGGTCCGCTGTCCGGCCCGGAACGCCGGCGGATGGCCATCGCGAGTGTCGTCGTTTTGCTCGAAAAATCGTTACACCTCGCCACCGAGATACACCTCGCGATGATCGCCCGCGGCTATCGTGGCGAGGTTCACTTACTCGATGAGTTCCGTACACGCACCCGCACCTGGGATTGGATTGCCTTGGCCAGCTTTCTGGCCGTTGCGGCAATCGCCATCGGCTGGCAATGGTTACCCTCGATTGGTGATCGCATCTAATGGAAGCCGCCGCAGTGCATCCGCAAACCGCATCGGCGTTTGAGTTGCTCGACGTGCACTACGCCTATCAGGACATCCCCGCCTTCAATGGGGTGAGCCTGTGCATTCCGGCTGGCCAGTGCATCGCCCTGTTGGGCGCCAACGGCTCCGGCAAGTCGACCCTGCTGCGGCTGCTCGCGGCACTCTGCTTTCCCGATCGCGGACGCCTTACCGCCTTCGGCGAGGACCTGTCCGCTGAGCGGATGCAGCAGGAGGCGCTCGCCTATACCTTTCGCCGCCGGGTCGGTCTGGTGTTCCAGAATCCCGAGGTACAACTTTTCAATCCGACGGTCTTCGACGAACTGGCCTTCGGGCCGCTTCAACTCGGCTGGAAAAGAGAGGAGATTCTGCGGTGCCTGGACGCGATGCTCGCCGAGTTTTCGATTGTGCACCTAAAGCACCACTCGCCGCACCGACTCTCCGGCGGCGAAAAGAAGCGGGTGGCGCTGGCCTCGGTGCTGATCACGCGCCCCGAGGTGCTGTTGTTGGACGAACCCACCGCGGCGCTGGACCCGTGCAGCCAGAGCGATGTCGTGCGCTTCCTCGCCGGTTGCCGCGGCACCGGCCGCACCGTGGTCACGGCAACCCACAATCTCGACATCGTGGCCGAGATCGCCGACTACTGCTTCGTGCTCCAGGCCGGACGCCTGGTGGCGCAAGGCGCACCAAAGGACATCCTCGGCGATGGTGCCTTGCTGCGCGCCACCCAGCTACTGCACGCACACTGGCACGTCCACGCCGACGGTCTTGCTCATATCCATGACCATCGGCATCACCTCGCGGGCGCAGGTACGGGCACGTGAATCTCGCAAGAGCGCCTTGCGGTGCCCGAGCGTCAGATCGCGGTCGAATTTGTGACGCCCCAGACGCGTCTCTAACCCGATCTTGCGGCGGTTGCCTCGCGTTGCGCGGACGGTCTATCCTCAGTGCTTGACCGAAGCGATCACCGCCAGCCGCTCATCGGCTCCAGTCGGTTGGGCCGACATGAACCGACCGGTCGGGCCGCCCGCCGACTCTCGATCCGGAGAACCGTCATGAGCAAGCCCATCATCGCCGTCACCCTGGGCGACCCGGCCGGAATCGGCCCTGAGATCCTGGTCCGCGCCCTCGCCGACCCGCGCGTCAATCAGGCCGTCCACTGCCTGGTCTACGGCGATGCCCGGGTGGTCGAGAAGGCGGTCCGGCAGGCGCGCCTGAGACTTGCGGTCCGGGCCATCCGCCACGGGGACGAGGCGCGCTATGCGCCGGGGTCGATCGAAGTCATCGATTTCGCCAACGCAGACCCCGCGGCCTTCGCGCCGGGCCAGGTCCAGGCCAGCTGCGGGCAGGCCGCCTGGGACTATATCGAGGCGGCCGTGCAGGCGGCCCTGCGGGGCGAGGTCGCGGCCATCGACACGGCCCCGATCAACAAGGAGGCGATCCAGGCGGCCGGCCTCCCCTATATCGGCCATACCGAAATGCTGGCGGCCCTGACCGGAGCCCATGACCCGTTGACGATGTTCGAGACGCTCGGCCTGCGGGTGTTTTTCTTGAGCCGCCACGTCTCGCTGCGCGACTCCTGCGCGCTGGTCACGCGGGCGCGGCTGCTCGACTACATCGCGCGCTGTCACCAGGCCATGGACCAACTCGGCCTGGGCGGCGGCGAACTCGCGGTCGCGGGCCTCAACCCCCATTGCGGGGAGCATGGCCTGTTCGGCGATGAAGAGGTCCGGGAGGTGGCGCCGGCCGTCGCTGAGGCGCGGGCCCGGGGCTTGCGCGCCGCGGGCCCCATCGGCCCCGATTCGGTCTTCTATCAGGCGAAGACCGGGCGCTACGCCGCCGTCCTGTCACTATACCACGACCAAGGTCACATCGCCACCAAGACCCTGGACTTCGAGCGCACCATTTCACTGACCCTGGGGCTGCCATTTCTGCGCTTGAGCGTCGACCATGGCACCGCCTTCGACATCGCCTGGCAGGGAACGGCGAGCCCGGTGGGCATGATCGAATCACTGCTGGTGGCGGCGCGCTACGCGCCCGCCTATCGGCAGACGCAGCGCAGGTGCGGCTAAGGCGCCGGGCCGGGCGGACCGCGGGAGGAGGTCGTCGGTGTAGCACTCGTAGGTCGAGACGATCTGTTGATTCATCGACGCCTCCCAGGCGGCGGTGTCGGTCTCTTCCGTACCTTGGGCTAATTGGTTGCGCAGCGCGGCGATGCGAGCATCACGCTCCGTCTTAATTTTAAACTCAGACCCGAATGAATCTATTATTTGATGGATTGCGCAAGCTAATGCAGTAATACTCACGTAAGCCAGAGATGGAATCCATTCGTACTTCATTGTACGTCAAAGGATTTCAATC
The DNA here is from genome assembly GCA_016292295.1 of Candidatus Thiodictyon intracellulare. Taxonomy (GTDB): domain Bacteria; phylum Pseudomonadota; class Gammaproteobacteria; order Chromatiales; family Chromatiaceae; genus Thiodictyon; species Thiodictyon intracellulare. Next base: position 940 of record JADNEJ010000269.1, on the reverse strand, counting down.
GGCTTAAATTCTAGCGAGTATCGTGGAAGAAAGCACAGTATCAACCCTCGTTTTTCCCAATATTCCCTGCCTTCCTTAACTGCCTTGCTCACATGAATCGGCGCGTTATCCAGCACCATAACTACTGGCTCAGCGAGTAGACTACAAAAATCATCCATGATATTAATCAGCATCAAACTGGTCATCGGACCGATTGGTTAATAAGTGCCAACCGTTTGCGCCTTCGGATTCAAGAAGGCGAGAACATTAATTCGCATAGAATGCGAAGCAGGAATGCGGAGAGTTCTAGCTAGGCCTATTTCCTTCCAGAAATAATTGATATACGGCTGCAAACTGAATCCTGACGCATCGAAATAGACGAGATCAAATTCACCGTCTTAGGTAAGACTATTGAGCTCTGCAAGATCACTCACGCCTCGCTCGCGTTCGTCTGCAGCTGGGTTGCCTTTAGGAGTTTTTCTTTTTCTTTTCGATGGCTTACCATGCTTCTTTATGATTCTGTGATATGTTGCTAGTACCTCGCGATGGAATCAGATGGAATCGCTTGGACCACTTCCGGCTAGGCTGCCAGCGGCTTGCCCTGGTATGTCCAGCGGAAAGTCTTGGCCATCTTCTTATTGAAGTAATTAATGAATTTTTTTATCTTATCGCATAGATCTTCGATCGAAAGAAAATTTCCTCGTCAAATTTCCTCGTCGAATAACTTTGCGGGCCAAGATCGAGAATTAAATTTCAATCTGATTCAGCCATGAACAGTGTTTAAGCGTGAAATGTAAAGAGGATGAGATGCGTGGGATCGCAAAGAAACGCTTGGCGCGTCGCCATGGACTCAAGAATTCCACACTTGCCTTTGACGCCGAAGTTACCGTTAAAGCCGATGGCATTCGCGACTAAACGCACGACGGATTCTGAGGAATGGGTATTGAGATTGTCCCTGACG
>JADNEJ010000460.1 GCA_016292295.1 Candidatus Thiodictyon intracellulare | reverse complement strand
TTCGGTCGAAGATCTATGCGATAAGATCAAAAAATTCATCGACTACTTCAATGAGGCGATGGCTAAGCCTTTCCGCTGGACATACCAGGGAAAGCCGCTGGCCGCCTAGCCTGAAGTGGTCCGAGTGATTCCATCGCGAGGTACTAGCCTCTATTTTGGCTCATCGGCGGCCTTCAACTCGGCACACAGGGCAGAATAGTTCTCGAGCCAGTTCTCGATGGTGCCGCTGCCGCCATTTGCGGAGCCGCAGCCACTCATCTGGTTGCCGTCGATATCGAGGAAAAAGCTGAGCTGCCTGCCCTTCAACTGAAGATACCTGCCGTCGGCTAACAGCGTGCCCACCAACGCGCTGCTGTGCAATAGTGTCGTAAATGAGACTTCGAGATGACGCCCCTCCCAGCGCTCGATCTTGATGGTCAGGGGGTTTTCGTGAAACCCGGATTCCTTCGCTGCATTCGCCTTGCCGACGTTATCGCTGTGTTGGGGATGGTGCGGGGTGGGGGCCCCGATCGGCTTTGATTACAAATCCGCTCAAGGCCGGCCGGCCCATGTGGGTTTGCGCGCGCAAGAGCATGTTCTGCAAGGGAGCGGCGACACCGGGACTGAACAAGGTGGGCGGAATTATGATCAAGGCCGCCCCGATCGAGGTCACGGTGATCTTGCCGACCCAACTGGTGGGTAGCTGCGGGCTGTCCTGAGCCAGGGTGGGTTGCAGTGGGCTCAGGATCATGCCGCCGGGACCTTGATCATAATTTCGCCCACCTTGTTCAGTCCCTGTGTCACAAACCTCTTGCAGAACATGGTTTTACGCGCAAAAATCCACATGGGCTGGCCGGCCTTGAGCGGAATAGTGACGGTCCATGTCGCTGATCTGGACCTGGGCTCTGAACATGCTCGCCTTGAGGGCCATCAGCGCGTGAACCCATGCTCAGCGAGAAAATCCACCGTCAGACCGCGGGCGCTGAGCGCGGCGGCGCGCTCGCCCAGCAGCAGGCGCTCCAGGTAGCGGGCGATGAGATCCACCTCCAGGTTGACCCGGGTGCCGGTCTGATAGCGAGCGATGATGGTTTGCGCGATGGTGTGGGGGACTATATTCAGGTCGAAGCAGGCGCCGTCGACCGCATTGACGGTGAGGCTTACTCCGTCCACACAGATCGATCCCTTCTGCGCGATGTAGCGGGCCAATTCCGCCGGAGCGGCGATACTCAGGCGCCAGGACCGGGCGTCTTCACTGCGATCTAGGACCTGCCCAACCCCATCGACATGGCCGCTCATCAGGTGACCGCCGAGCGGCGTGGACAGGGTAAGCGCCGGCTCCAGATTCACTGGGCTGCCGGGGCTGAGGTCACCGAGGGTGGTGTGCGCCAGGGTTTCGCGCGACACGTCGGCCACGAAAGCGTCGGCGGCCAGGCTCACGGCAGTCAGACAGACCCCGTTGACGGCTATGCTGTCGCCCAAGGAGGCACCCGTCAGCAGGAGCTTGCCGGTACTGGTGGTGAGTCGGACGTCCGCGCCGCGGGATTCCAGACGGCGGATCTCGCCGACTGATTGGATAATGCCGGTGAACATGCTGGGATTCCGATACAATCGTTGTTTAACCTACTGAAGTTTAATTCTTTTCCAGTGGGGCACCGGAAGGGCGGGGGGTAGCGGTGGAGGGATTTTCGAGGGGTTTGCGGGGATCCACGCAAGCTCCTACGAAAACTCCCGACCCCAAGTGTTTGGCCCTGACCGGGTTTCAGAACCACGAAACTTCAGTAACCTATTTCAGTAACCTATTTCTGACTCGTTACTAATCTCGCCGGGCGATAGTGCCCCCGGACGCAGGATCAGCCGCAGGTCAGGCCCGATGCGCCGCACTTCCTCGATATGCAGCGGGATGCGATGCTCCATGTGCTCCAGACCGGGGAGGCGGAACAGCCCGCGCGCCCCGTCGCCCATCAAGTGGGGGGCGATGTAGAGAACGAACTCGTCGATCAGTCCGGCGGTCAGCGCCGCCCCGGCCAGCGTGGGGCCGGTCTCCAGCAGGACCTCGTTCATCTCTTCAGCAGCAAGCCAGGCCATCAGGGCGCGCAGGTCCACCTGCGCGTAGTGCTCCGCAACCTGCACCACCCGCGCTCCGGCGGCCGCCAGGGCGGCCCCGCGCTGCGAATCGGCCCGAGTACAACAGGCGATGACAGTGGTCCCGGGCAGGCCGAGCAGACGCGCCCCCGTCGGCGTGCGCAGGCGGCTGTCCACCACCACCCGCCAGGGTTGCCGCACCGCCGACCCCGGTTCGAGCCCGTGCAGGTCCGCGGGCGCGAGCCGTACGTTGAGCGACGGATCATCGGCGATCAGGGTCGCCACGCCGGTGACGATGGCCGAGTGCCGCGCCCGCAGGCGCTGCACGTCCCGGCGTGACGCCGCTGAGCTGATCCAGCGGCTCTCGCCGTTGGCCATGGCGGTACGCCCATCCAGACTGGCAGCGAGTTTGCAGCGGCAGTAGGGGCTGCCCTGGGTCATGCGTTTGATGAAACCAGGGTTCAGTGCCCGGGCCTCCGCCGCGAGCGGCCCCACCTCGACCTCAATGCCCGCCGCCCGCAACAGCGCCAGGCCGCGCCCGCTGACCTGCGGATTGAGGTCCGCCATGGCGCAGACCACCCGCGCCACACCGGCTTCAATCAGCGCGTCCGTGCAGGGCGGGGTACGGCCATGGTGGCAGCAGGGCTCTAGGGACACATAGGCGGTAGCGCCCCGCGCCTGACCACCGGCCGCGGTCAGGGCGATGCGCTCGGCGTGGGCCTCCCCGGCCCGCCGGTGCCAGCCCTCCCCCACCACGACACCGTCGCGCACCAGGACGCAGCCCACTCGCGGGTTAGGATCCGTGGTGTAGAGGCCGAGCCGGGCAAGCCGGATGGCCTGGGCCATGGGGCCGACGTCGGCCGCGCTCGGTTGGGTAGCGCTCACTTGGGTTTGATCTCCAGTGCGTCCAGTAGGTCGAGTTGTTTGCGCCGGACCTCGGGTGTGGGTTGGCGCTCGAGGCGGTCGATTTCCTCGCGAAAGGCGGCCACGTCCTCGAACTTGCGGTAGACCGAGGCGAAGCGGACATAAGCGACCTGATCGAGCCCGCGCAGCTCGTCCATCACAAGTTCCCCCACCCGCCGCGCGGGAACTTCCGACTCCCCGCTCGACATCAAGCGCCGCTGGATGCGCGCCTGGGCGGCATCGATCTGCTCGGTGCTCACCGGCCGCTTCTCCAGTGCCCGCATCATGCCGGAGCGCAGTTTGCGCCCGTCGAAGGGCACTCGGCTGCCGTCGCGCTTCACTACCCGCGGCAGGTTCAACTCGGCCGTCTCGTAGGTAGTGAAACGCTCCTTACAGACCTCGCACTTGCGACGGCGGCGCACCTGATCGCCCTCCCCGGCCAGCCGGGAATCCACGACCTTGGTGTCCTCGGCGCCGCAGAATGGACAGCGCATCAGCTAACGCGCATAAACCGGGAAGCGCTTGCAGAGATCCAGCACCAGCGCCTTGGCGGTGGCGATCACGGCCGGGTCACCGCGCCCGTCGATCACATCACACATCCAACCGGCTAACTCGCCGGCCTCCTTGAGACCACAGCCGCGGGTGGTAATCGCCGGGGTACCGACGCGGATGCCGCTGGCGATGAAGGGGGACTGGGGGTCATTGGGGACCGCGTTCTTGTTGACCGTGATATTGGCTGCACCGAGCCAGGCGTCCACGCCCTTACCGGTCAGGCCCTGGTCGATGAAGCTGACCAGGAACAGGTGGTTGTCGGTACCACCGGAGACCACATCGTAGCCACGGGACAGGAAGACCTCCGCCATGGTCTGGGCATTGAGTATCACCTGGCGTTGGTATTCCTTGAAGGCCGGCTCCAGGGCTTCCTTGAAGGCCACCGCCTTGGCGGCGATCACATGCATCAGGGGGCCGCCCTGGGTGCCGGGAAAGACGAGCGAGGCAAGCTTCTTCTCGACTTCCGGGTTGGCGCGCGCCAGGATCAGCCCGCCGCGGGGACCACGCAGCGTCTTGTGGGTGGTGGTGGTGGTCACGTCCGCGATGGCCACCGGGCTCAGGTAGACCCCGGCCGCCACCAGCCCGGCCACATGGGCCATGTCGACGAAGAACCAGGCTCCGACCGCATCGGCAATCGCGCGAAAGCGCGCCCAGTCGATCACGCGAGAGTAAGCGGAGAAGCCCGCGATGATCATACGCGGCCGATGCACGAGCGCCAGTCGTTCGACCTGGGCGTAGTCGATCTCACCGGTGGCCGGGTCCAGGCCGTACTGCACGGCCTGGTAGAGCTTGCCGGAGAAGCTGGGCTTGGCCCCGTGGGTCAGGTGCCCGCCGTGGGCCAGGCTCATGCCGAGCACGGTGTCGCCCGGCTGGCACAGGGCCATGTAGACGGCGGCATTCGCCTGGGAACCGGAGTGTGGCTGGACGTTGGCGTAGGCGGCGCCGAAGAGCTGCTTGGCCCGCTCGATGGCCAACTGCTCGGCCACGTCCACGAACTCGCAACCGCCATAGTAGCGCTTGCCGGGGTAGCCCTCGGCATACTTGTTGGTCATGACGCCGCCCTGGGCCTCCAGGACGCGAGGACTGACATAATTTTCGGAGGCGATCAGCTCAATGTGCTCCTCCTGACGAAGCTCCTCGCCTTGGATCGCCGCCCAGAGCTCCGGGTCGTAGTCACGGATCGTCATGGTCCGGTCAAACATGGGAGATCCCCCCAGCGTGAAAAGCCGTGTAGTTTAATCGGTTTCGATCCGAACCGCTCGTTATAGAATGTAGGGCCTTGACCACCCCGACCATCCCGGGAGCCGGGGCGTCCCGCCCCGGCACGACCACTAAGCCACGCAGATCCCCGCACACCCATGACCGCAGCCGCCCACCCCAGCGACCATCACGCCAATGTCGACCCCGATGAGATCAGCAAATTCGAGGCACTGGCCGCTCGCTGGTGGGACCCTCTAAGCGAGTTCAAGACCCTGCACGACATCAACCCCCTGCGGCTCGATTATGTCGAGCGCGGCGCGGGGCTCAATGGTCGCGAGGTGCTGGACGTGGGCTGCGGGGGCGGACTCCTCGCCGAGGGCATGGCGCTGCGCGGCGCCCGGGTGCTGGGGATCGACATGAGTGAGATGGCCTTGCGGGTGGCCGAGTTGCACACCCTGGAGACTGGCGTGGCGGTGGACTACCGGCGCATCACGGTGGAGGCCCTTGCGGCGGAGCGCCCGGCCGGCTTCGATCTCGTCACCTGCATGGAGCTGCTGGAGCACGTCCCCAACCCGGCCTCGGTGATCGACGCCTGCGCCCGCCTGGTCCGGCCCGGCGGCCGGGTCTTCTTCTCCACCCTCAACCGCAACCCCAAGGCCTATGTCCTGGCCATCCTCGGCGCCGAGTATCTCCTGGGGATGCTGCCCAAGGGTACCCACGACTTCAACCGCTTCATCCGTCCGGCGGAACTGGACCGCTGGGTCCGCACCGTCGGGTTGCGCACGCGCGACCTGACCGGCCTGATCTACAACCCGCTGACCCGCACCTATCGGCTCGACCCCGCGAACGTGGACGTAAATTATCTGGTCACTTGCGAGCGCGATCTCTGATGGATACCGACTCGACCGAAAAACCACTGCTGGAGCGCGTCGTCCTGGTCACCGGTGCGGCCGAAGGCCTCGGCCGCGCGGTCGCCTTGGCCGCCGCCGCCGCCGGGGCAACGCTCATCTTGAGCGACCTGCCCGAGGCGAACTTGGACGCCGTCTATGACCGCATCGAGACCACCGGCGGAGCCCGGCCCGCCATGCTGCTGCTCAACCTCGACACAACGGACGAGAAGGGCTGCCGCGGCGCGGCCGATCTGGTCGGCGAGACCTTCGGACGCCTCGATGCCCTGGTGCACTGCGCCGCCTTCGCCCCATACCTCTCCCGTATCGCCGACTACGAGCAGGCGGAGTGGGAACGGGTCCTGCGAATCAATCTCACCTCGCCCTTTCTGCTCACCCAGGCCTGCCTGCCGCTGTTGCACTCCTCCCGGGACCCGGTGGTGATCTTTACCTCCGACCGCGTTGGGCGCACCGGGCTCGCTTACTGGGGTGCCTATGCGGCGGCCAAGTTCGGCCTTGAAGGGCTGGCCCAGGTGCTCGCGCAGGAGTCCGAGGGTCGCCGCCCGCTCCGGGTCGCCACGCTGGACCCGGGGGTCCTACGCACCGGGCTGCGCGCCCGCCTCTATCCCGGCGAGGACCCCTTCACCCTGCCCGCGCCCGAGACCGCCGCGCCGCGCTATCTCCAACTGCTGGCACCGGTTGTCACGCCCCTTCAGAGGTCAACACCTAAATAACTCACTACCCAGGGCGTTATCCTGGGCTGGTATGTCACGCCCCGTCGAGGCTCTAAGGATCAGCAACGCTCAGGTGCTCTTGAACCCGGCCGCCCGGTGGCTGCCGTCGCAGAAGGGCTTGTTTTGGGAGGCCCCGCAGCGACACAGCGCCGCCTCGGTGCCCTCCTAGGCCAGGCGCCCGCTGGCTGGCGGCGCGAATGCTTGACCAGGAGCGGACCGTCCGCCAGGGGCTTGATGGCCAAGGGGCCACCCAGGGCGTGCAATGGCGTCCCGCGCTCACCAACGGCCCCGAAGTCCTCGAAGCCAGCCTGCAGGTGGCTGTTGTCGCAAAACGGCTTGTTGGTGAACGCACCGCAGCGGCACAACGCGGCCCGGTGGCTAACCCCCGGCAGGTCCTCGTGCGGCACCCCTTTGATGGCAAGCTCCCCGTGCGCAAACAGCGGGCCGTTATAGGCCAGGGTCACCGTGTTTTCCGCCGGGGTGACCTCCGGACCGCCATTCTTGTCCCGGTAAGTCACGGCACCGCTTGGGCACCGCTCGATGATCTCCCGTACCTCGACCTTGCTGCAACTATCTGGGACGCACCAGGGCTCCCGACCGCCGACGAACACTCGACTTTGGCCATTTTTGCAGTCGGGCGACGGCCCCGCGCGTGACGCCACG
>JADNEJ010000201.1 GCA_016292295.1 Candidatus Thiodictyon intracellulare | reverse complement strand
CGCCGCAACCCCCTGCTCAGCGCACGCGTCGGCACCGCCGTGGCGTCACGCGCGGTGCCATCGCCCGACTGCAAAAATGGCCAAAGTCGAGATGATAACCTCGCATGAGTGGAAAGGAACCAGGGGACCCCGGCGTTCGGGCGAGGAAAGGATGGCTGTCAATGGCCCCAAGCGACGTATTTTTCGCGACGGTGCCGACGCTGGGCGCCATCGACCTTGGCTCCCTGCCGTGGGCCCGTCGCGGCTGAAGCCGCTCCCACGGGGTCGCCGCGTCGGTTACCCTTGCAGCATGCAACGTAGACCGGCGCCGTGAGCGCGAAACGGGGGCTCCAGATGCGGGACCTGTGGGAAGGCGGCTGCGAGTTTGCGGCGACGGACGGTTGGGACGGCATCGCCGCCGCGCTAGCACGGGCTGGGGACGGACCGCTGGGGGCGCGGGTCCTGCTGGCGGCGGGGGACTACCGGAGCGACACGCCGCTCGCGGTCCCCGCGGGCGTCACGCTGGAGGGCCAGGCCGGGGCGCGGCTGATCTGGGGCGGGGCCGGGTCGGCGGTCTGCCTCAGCGGGGTCGCCGGCGCCAGGGTAGTGGGGATCGAGATCGAGGTCGCGATGAGGCTGCATCCGGGGCCGGCGCCTAGATTGAGCACGGACGCACTAATCCGCTCAGCGGACTGAACCGGGGTGCAGCTCGCGGACGATACACCCTGGGCGGCGACGGTGACCACCTGCACGGTATCCTGATCCGACGCTGCGAGTCGGCGTCCGTCGCGGGGTGTCGGGCCCTTGGGTGTCGGTTCGGCATCCTGATCTGGTCGTCGATCGAGGTGGAGGCGACCGGGAACCAGTGCGGCGGTAATCGCAAGTTGGGGATCGCGGCGGCCCGTGACTCGAATAGCCGGGAGCGACCCTCGAGTGCCGTCTCATCGGCAACCGCTGCCACGACAACCTGCAGGCGAGTATCAATTTTTCTTCCTAACAGGGGCGCACTGAGGGCAATAAATGCTGGAGGAATGGGGCGCAAGGCATCGCCCTGCAACACGACTCCGATACCCTGCAAGCCCTCTCAGACGCCGCACTGATCGGCAACCGCTGCCATGATAACCAAGACACCGGCATCTGTTTCTTCTCCTCCCAGGGCCGCGCTGAGAGCAACGAGTGCTGGGGGAATGGCATGCACGGCATCGCCCTACAACGTGACCACGATGCCCCGCAAGACCCCTCCGACGCTGCACTGATCGGCAACCGATGCGACCACAACCGCCTATTCGGCATCCGGTTCGAGTCGTCCAACTCCCCCCGCTGCGCAGATAACCACTGCTGGGACAACCTGGGCGGCGACGCCATAGTGCGGGAGCGCCAGAAACTGGACCCGGCGACGCCCCACCGCCGCCTGCTCCCCGAGTGCTCAATTGAGATCGAGAGCCACTTCACCACCAAGCGCGAACCGGCAGTCCTGGCGGCGAGTTGCCGCGGGAAGCGGGCCGACCTGGCCCTGGTCGAGACCCTGGAAGGACTAGGGGCGGTGCGCCCCGAGGCCCTGGCAGACTTCCTCGGCAGCGGCTGCGCCGACTGTTTCAGCCGCTATTGGTTCGGGCCGGCGCTAGTGCCCGTCGTCGGCGGCGATACCCGCCAGTGAGGCACAGGCCGGGCCGCCGCCACGGGACCAGGCTCTGGTCTATCGGCTCCACCGGGTCGCTCAGGGGGAAGTGGATCTGCGCCGGTCGTGGCCCGGCGCCCCCGGCGGCGCCCGGCCAGGTTGCCGTCGGAGTCGGTGTCGCGCGCGGTGCCGCTATCGCCCTTCTTCACGGCCTTCGTCCAGGCCTGGCTCAAGGGCCGCGACCTGGGCTGGCTCGCGAGCGCGGCGGACGGGCACGCCGGCCCGCCTGGGCTCGCCTGGAACCTCGCGCTGGTAGCGGCCAGGCCCCAGGGGCTGGACCTGGACTTAGCCGAGCTCACCGACCAGGCGGAGGGGCGCCTGACGGACCTGGCGCCGGAGCGGGCGGCAAGCTGGGAGGAGCCGCCGAGGCAGGTCCTGCGCCTGGGCGCCCCGCTGCTGGTGGACCTGGGGGGGCGGCCGGGCGAGGACGGCGATCTGCGGCGGGCGATGGAAGAGGCGATGATGACTGGAGGGCCCGGGGCGGCAAGGTGGCGGGTGCTCGCCGCCCTGCCCTTCGGGCTGTCGGGGCTCCTGGCACTGATCCCGGCGCTCGCCCTGCTGCCGCTCTGGTACCTGGGCGGCGACGGCGCCACCGTGGCCCTACTGGCCACGAGCGGGCCGGACTGGTCGGGCTTTGGCGCGGGGCGCTCGGGGTCGGCTGGTCCGGGCTCAAGTGGGTCGAGCAGGCGGCCTGGGCGGGGCTAACGGTCGGAGTGCCGCTGGTCTGGCTCGTGGCACTGAACCTGCTGTTGCCGCGGCGGCTGCACCTGCGCCTGCCCGGGGTCCTGATGCGACCCGCCCGCTGGGGGGCGAGCTCCTGTTCTGGGTGCCCGGTTAGGCCGCCATACTCGGGACCGGCGGCCGGTTCCGCGCCTGGCTGGACCGGTGCGACGCGGCGGCGGGCCGGCGCTGGCTGCGCCGACGAGTCTTCGGCGGCGCCCTGGAGCGGGTGGATCTGGCATTGGTGGTGCTGCGGGGGCGCGCCTGCCTGGGCGCCGCGGACGCGGCCTGGCTTGAGTCACTGGCGCGATTGCGCGGTCCCAACCAGGGGCTCCTGATGCTGAGCTGGATGGGCGACCTGGCGAACCTGCCCACGGCCTAGCTGCCCCAGGTATCGGCCGCGGTGAGCGCGGTCGCTGGGTGGCCAGGTCCGCCCCGGTGCCGGACGGCGAGTCGGCGGACGACGCGGCGGGCCTGGGGCTGGTACTCGGCTACGGGGAGGAGGAGTGCGCGGAGCGTGCCGGCGAGCGGCGGGACCCCATCTGAGTGGCCAGCGACCTGCTGCCGGCCCTGGTGCTCGGTTCCACCGCCGTCGCCCCGGCCATCTTGACCAAGCGCGCGGGCGATGAACCGGACCAGTACGGGTCCGACTGGGCGCGCGAGGTCCACCTCTATCAGGCGGTGTTCGACGGACCCGGCTGCCGTTACCGGCTGCGCCAAGAGAAGGTCACCCAGTTGGTCGGGCACGCCCGGGCGGCCCTGAGCATCGCGGTGCAGGATCCGCTCAAGCGGGGGCCGAGCCGGGACTGGTTCGCTCTGGTCGGGCAGGCCGGGCAGCGGCGGACACTGGCCGCGGCCCTGGGCGCGGACTTCGTCCGTACCGGGGCCGAGCCAGGTACGGCGCGGCGCTATCTCGCCCGGCTGCAGGGTTGCGGCGAGGTCCATCACCTGCTGCGCTGCGTGGAGTCGATCGGCGGACGGCCCTTCGGCAAGCCGCTGTAGTCGGGCGCGGACTCGGCGACCGCGGTGGCGGACCCGCCGCCGCCCGCCGGGCGCAGATGGGCGCCGCGCCGGTCGGGCGCCGGTGCGCGGGGCCGAGCTGCCGTTGCACCTGGAGGCGGCACTGGCGCTGCTCGACGAGCGGCTGGCCTTGGACGCTCCGGCTCCGGGTATGGTCCCGGTCGGCGGCGATCGGTCCGCACGGCGGACCCGACAGATCGCCCCCGCCCCCGCAGGGTCCGCTACGCGGACCGATGACCTGGCAGCTCAGACGATGCCCGAAGTCACGATCGAGGCCGCCGGACCGGCCCTACCTGGAAGCGCGGACTTATTCAGGTTCGCACCTTTTGCCGTCAACCCGGGTGCCGGCGGCAACTGGGGCGCCTGGGGGCTATCGGCAACCGGCGTGCTAACCTTCGGCGCGCCCTCGCACCTGCGCCAGGACTCGGCCGCGTCACCCACCGAGGCCCAGACAGAACACGGCACCACCCCGCCGCCCGCGCCCCTGCCACGCCCCCCGACTCGAACCTGACCGCGACGCTGGACCTAGCCTGGCGGTCCCTGGGCCGCGCCCTGAATGCACCGCTACCGACCGAACACTAGACCGACCCGCGAACCGGTCGGTTGGACGAGGCCGCGCGCCGGGCGGACGCAACCCGCGTCTATTGTGCTTGACTCGCGGGTTTAGAGCGGATGAAGCGGGCGCCCGGCGGGCCCGCAACCGGGCTACCGCGGCTCGCCGACCTGCTGGCCGACCTGACCGCGGCCCTGGAGGCCCGGCCCGAGGCGCTGCCGGACCCGGACCAGACCGCAGCCGGGGACGGGGCCGGGCCCGGCATCCGCGGGCTCTTCCACGCCGAGGCCCGCACCATGGCGGACGCCCTGGCGGTACTGGAGCACGCACTCTCCGCGGCTCTGCTCGATTAGCGCCTACGCCAGGACTGGTGGCGCCTGCCGGGGCCCTTCAAGGCCCTGCTGCACGCGTGCTGCCTGGACGCGAGCGCCCGGGTGCCGGCGGTACTGGCGGGGGCGGCGGACGCCGCGGCACTGCTCGCCGGCGCCGGGCGCTATGCACAGCGCCCGGCCCTGGTGGCGGCGGCCCTCGCCGCCCTGGCCCTGTGGCATCGGCGCGGGCGACCCGCCGCGGGGTCCGGCACCGCAGCGGACGCGCCGGACGGCCTGGCGGACCTGGGGCGCTTCCTCACCGGGCTGCATCGTCGGCTTGGCCCACACCTGGGGCCGGTCAAGACCGCTGGGGCCGGGCCTGAGGAATCGGCCGCCGCGGCGCCCGAACCCCTGCAAGCCCTGCTGCTGCCGCCGGAGCTGACCCCGGCACAGATCGGCCGGATCGCCGCCCTGGTCGCGGATGCCAATTTCGCCGGGCGCCTGGCCGCGGTGCTGGCGGCCGGCGAGGCGGACCGCCGCCGGCTGCGGGAGCGGGTCGCGGGAATGGGGGCTGATCTCGTCCAGGATGCGGACGGTCCGCACCTGCTGACCGTCCGCATCCTGGACGAGACCCGCCTGAGCACCGACGCGCTGGATCGGCCCCGCCCGCGGGCGAGCGGGACTTTCTGCTTGCAAACAGTGCCTCCTTGTGCAAACTGAAGTGAAAGACTGCCGAGGACCCAGACTATGAGCAACACCCTCGCCCACGCGCCCAAGCCCGTGCAAGGCCGCTTTCACGCCGATCAGTTGCGCGATAGGGACCGCTATGAACTCTCCTAGGGCCACCCGCTCTATTGCGCCTCCGCCGGACCCGAGCACGCCGCCGGCAATCTCACTGGCGCCGCGGTACTGGGCAGCGACCCGGACGTGGAGTGGGCGCGGGCTTTTCCCCCGAGCCCGGGATGCTGCGCGCACCGGACGTGCCGATTGCGATCCCTGGCGCGGGACGCGGCTGAATTCGCGCGGTGGGCCTTGGTCACAAATCCGCCCAAGGCCGGCCGGCCCATGTGGGTTTGCGCGCGCAAGACCATGTTCTGCAAGGGAGCAGCGACGCCGTGGCTGAACAAGGTGGGCGGAATTATGATCAAGGCCAACAACGCGCACAGTATCAGATCGCCGCCGCACATCAGGTGGCAGGAGGGGGCCGGCCAATGATCACCCAAAGCGATGTGTGTGCGGATATTCCCTCCATCTTGATCCGTCTCAGGGCTTTGCGCAGACTCGATAACCATCGGGTGCTGCCGAAACTCATCCTGATCCTCGGGCAACTGCCGGGTGTGCAGTTGGATGTGCAGGAGCGTTATCACGCCTTGCGCAAGCTCGAGTTGACCGTTGTGCGGGTCGCCGCGGCACTGGCCCTGGCCCCGGCGCGGCTGGGGGCTAGTTCCGGGGCGAGTGGTGGTAGCGCCGGTCACAGTCGGGGTCCGAGCGTGCCGCCGAGCTTGGAACAGCGGCTCTATTCCGCGGTCATGCAGGCGCACGTTGCCACGCATCACCAGATACACGAAAAGTTCGTGCAAGGCCAGCCAGGCACCCGCCGGCCAGTCGCGCCAGGTCTTGACCGCGTAGAGCAGTTCGCGGCTGAAAAAGCGGAAGGCGGTTCGGATCGCCCAGGTCCGGTCGGCGGCGTGCTGATCGGAGAAAAACCCTTGTCCGTGGTCTAAGTCGTGCAGCAGGTGCACGCAGTTGAGGGCCATCGCGGAATAGAGCCGCTGTTCCAGGCTCGGCGGCGCGCTCGGACCCCGACTGTGACCGGCGCTACCACCACTCGCCCCGGAACTGACCCCCAGCCGCGCCGGGGCCAGGGCCAGGGCCAGGGCCGCGGCGACCCGCACAACGGTCAACTCGAGCTTGCGCAAGGCGTGATAACGCTCCTGCACATCCAACTGCACACCCGGCAGTTGCCCGAGGATCAGGATGAGTTTCGGCAGCACCCGATGGTTATCGAGTCTGCGCAAAGCCCTGAGACGGATCAAGATGGAGGGAATATCCGCACACACATCGCTTTGGGTGATCATTGGCCGGCCCCCTCCTGCCACCTGATGTGCGGCGGCGATCTGATACTGTGCGCGCTGTGAGGCCTTGATCATAATTCCGCCCACCTTGTTCAGCCCCGGCGTCGCCGCTCCCATGCAGAACATGGTCTTGCGCGCGTAAGACCACATGTGTCGGCCAGCCTTGGGCGGATTTGTGATCAAGGCTCGCGTTGTGGATTCTTACTGAAATTTCCTGGTTCTGAACCCCTCACAGGGCCAAACACTTGGGTGTCTGGAGTTTTCGTAGGGGTTTGCGTGGATCTCTGCAAACCCCTCGAAAATCCCCTCACCGCTACCCCCGCCCCTCCGGTGCCCCCCTTGAAAAAGCCTGAAACTTCAGGATTCTTATACATGCGTACTACTCCAAATAACGATGGGAGCGACTCGATCCCTGTCCCGTTGAGACCCGCCTGACGGCGCGGTGCCCATCCCCACCTGTTAAAGCTATCGGTGAACCCAAAAATAGCTGGTACCTCTTGGAGTATGTCGTAAGCTACAATTTTTTCAGAGTTCTACTTGTTCACTGCGATGCCCTTACTGCGTGCTGCCCCCGTCCCTGTAACCGATCGTGAGGACCTTGATCATAACTCCGCCCACGCCCGCCATGCCGCCACCCGCCGCCAGCGTCAGAGCAGGCAAACTGACTGGCCGCGGTCGTCGGCGCCGCGCTGGCGG
>JADNEJ010000049.1 GCA_016292295.1 Candidatus Thiodictyon intracellulare | reverse complement strand
CACCACCTCGACCACGTAGCGTGCCAGGTGGCCCTTGGACAGCCAGTCCTGCATCGACAGCGGCAAGAGCAAGTCAGTGTCGCGGTCCAGCGGGTGGAAGCGGCGCATCGGCAGCAGCACTCCGGCCATCGGGTGGCCATCGGGGTTGATCCTGACAGTGTACCGGACTCGCCGCCCCGACGGGGCCCCGAAGTCCGACAGACTGCTAGTTGTCCACGCCGATGATGACGCTGGCAGCGGAGAAGACGGCGCAGGCCGGGGTTTCTTCGACGATCCGCAGGTCGTCCAGCACCGCGGCAGCAACTACCCCCCGGACCGTGACGCCCGAGGGCAATGCGATGACTACCTCGGCGGGTGTGGCCCGGGCGCAGGCTCAAGGACTCGACACTCTCGTTGGTCACCTCGGCGCTGATCCGCTGCCCACCCTGGTTCTCGATCAGCACCTCGGCGTCTACGGTGCGGGCGGTGACCGCGATGATGCGGCCGATGAACTGGTTGCGCGCGCTGGTGCGCATGGCCAGGCGCCGCAGCAGATCGAGGGCCGCGCCGGGGTCGCCCATGACGGCGTTGATGCCGTCCAGGAAGCGGCGGTACTCGACGGCGATAGTGCGGTAGGTGGTGATCAGGCGCCGGCCCTCGTCGGTGAGGCGCGCCCCGCCGCCGCCGCGCCCGCCGGTGCCGGGACCAGGTTGTTGATGGCATCCACCCTGTCCCAGGCCGCCTTGTAGCTGATCTTGAGCGCCTTGGCCGCTTGGGTGATGTAGCCCCGCACCTCGATCTGCTCCAGGAGCGCGATGCGCTGCTCGCCCAGGAAGGCGGCGTCGTTGCAGTCGAGCCAGAACTCGCCGGTGGCCTTGATCACAAATTCGCCCAAGGCCGGCCAGTCCATGTGGATTTTCTGTCGCAAGACCATATTCTACAAGGGAGAGTCAACGTAGGGACTGAACAAGGCGGGCGAAATTATGCTCAAGACCCTCGCCGGTGACGTGCAGGGGTTAGGGTGGGGTCTTGTGGGTGCTGGACATTGCGGACGGCGGCGGGTGGCGCTGGCTTGCGCGAGGATTGCAGATCCGCGTCGGCTGCGCCATCGGGTGCGGTTGCCGATGGACGTGTAGAATGGGCGCGATGAACAAGGTTCCCGATCTGCATACGCATTCCACGGCCTCGGACGGCACCTTGGCCCCGGCGGTTCTGGTGCGCCGAGCGGCGGCGGCGGGTGTCGCCCTGCTGGCCCTGACCGACCACGATACGACCGAGGGGCTGGTCGAAGCGGCGGACGCCGCCGCGGCCCTGGGGCTGGCCTTCGTCCCCGGGGTCGAGATCTCGGTCACCTGGGCCGGGCGTACCATCCATGTGGTTGGGCTGGGCGTGGATCATTGCCATCCGGGGCTGACCCTGGGGCTCGCGGGGCTCTTAGCGTTTCGCGGCTGGCGGGCCGAGGAGATGGGGCGGCGCCTGGCCAAGTCGGGCATTGAGGGTGCCTATGCCGGGGCCCGCGCCATGTCCAGCGGCCGGCTGATCGGGCGCACCCACTTCGCGCGCTTCCTGGTGCAGCAGCGTGTCGCGGTCACGGAGCGTGATGTGTTCAAACACTTTCTGGTGACCGGTAAGCCGGGGTATGTCCCCAGCGACTGGGCGAGCCTGGAGCAGGCGGTGGGCTGGATCTGTGACAGCGGCGGTCAGGCGGTGATCGCCCACCCGGCGCGCTACAAGCTAACGCGGACCAAGCTGCTGCACCTCATCGGCCGCTTTCGGGAACTGGGGGGCGTTGGTCTGGAGGTGGTATGCGGTAGCCACGCGCGGGATGAGGCCTTTACCTATGCCCGCCATGCACGCGAGCAGCGGCTCCTGGCGTCCGCCGGTTCAGACTTCCACGGCCCCCAATTGACCCTGTCCACCCAACCCTGGATCGACCTGGGCCGACTGGCGGCCTTGCCGGACGGCTGCACCCCCATCTGGCACGACTGGCCGACCGCTTGCTCCCCGTGGTCGCGAACGATCCCGTGCGGGTGACGGTTGCTTGAGGGGTCGACGCCAGGGTTACGTGACAAGGCCTTTGTCGTTGTAAATAAAAGTTTTTTTCATCGATAAACGCAGTCATGGCCCAGTTTTTCCAGATCCATCCAGTCAACCCCCAGCCGCGCCTGGTGCGCCGTTGCGTCGAGATCCTGCTCGCGGGGGGCATCATCGTCTATCCGACGGATTCCTCCTACGCCTTGGGGTGCCAACTCGGGGAGAAGGACACCATGGAGCGTATCCGGCGTATCAGAGCCTTGGACGAAAAACACAATTTCACTCTTGTATGCCGTGACCTGTCGGAGATCACCACCTACGCCAAGATCGATAACCAGGCCTTCAGGCTCCTGAAATCACTGACGCCGGGGCCCTACACCTTCATCCACGAGGCGACCAAACAGGTCCCGCGGCGCATGCTTCACCCCAAGCGTAAGGCGATCGGTATCCGAGTGCCGGACAACGAGATCTGTCGCGCCCTGTTGAGTGAATTCAACCAGCCGATACTGAGCACCACCCTGATCCTGCCCGGCGACGAGCACCCGCTGACGGACCCCGAGGAGATGCGTGAGGTCCTGGACAAGCAGGTAGACCTGGTCATCGACGGCGGCTTCTGCGGGCTCGACGCCACCACCGTGGTGGACATGATCGCGGACCCGCCGACGGTGATCCGGGTCGGCAAGGGTGACGCCACGCAGTTCGCCGCACCCGCATGAGTCTTGCCGCGAACCGGGGGCGAGGATTCGGCGTCATGTCCGTATAATGGCCCGATGAACGCACTGAACCAGATCCAGTTGCTCGCGATCCTCGTCCTGCCGGTGGTGCTCGCGATTACCATCCACGAGGCGGCCCACGGCTGGGTGGCCAACCATCTGGGGGACCGCACGGCCTTGATGCTCGGGCGGGTCACCTTCAACCCCTTGCGGCACATCGACCCCATCGGCACCGTCATGGTCCCGCTGGTTACCTTCCTACTGGTCGGGCTGCTCTTCGGCTGGGCCAAGCCGGTGCCGGTGAATGCGCAGAACCTCCACCACCCACGCCGCGACATGGCCCTGGTGGCCTTGGCGGGTCCGGGGGTCAATCTGCTCCAGGCGATTGCCTGGGGTCTCCTGATCCAGGGTGGCATGTTGCTGTTGGATGTCAGCACCTGGGTTGCCCTGCCGCTCATCTATATGGGCGCGGCGGGGGTGCTGATCAATGTCTTTCTGATGGTACTCAACCTGGTGCCGCTGCTGCCGCTGGACGGCGGCCGAGTGCTCGATGCGCTGCTGCCGCGGCGCTGGTCCTATTATTTCTCTCGGCTGGAGCCCTTCGGGCTCGTGATCCTGGTGTTGTTGCTGGCGACCGGGCCCCTGACCCGCCTGCTCCTGCCGCTCGTGATCGGCACAGTGAGCCTCTTGCCGGGCGCCGACATCGTGAGAGAACTGTTCCATTACTGACCAGAGGCCATTGCATTGACTTCCGTTTCCGCACAGCACGCCCGCGTGCTTTCCGGCATGCGCCCCACCGGCCGGCTCCACCTGGGCCATTACCACGGGGTGCTCAAGAACTGGCTGAAACTCCAGCACGAGTTCGAGTGCTTCTTCTTCGTGGCCGATTGGCACGCGCTTACCACCCACTACGAGGACCCGACCCTGATCCCAGACAGCATCCGGGAGATGCTGATCGACTGGCTGGCGGCCGGGATCAATCCGGGTTCCGCCACCCTGTTTATCCAGTCGCGGGTGCCCGAGCATGCGGAGCTGCACCTGCTCTTATCCATGATTACGCCGGTCGGTTGGCTGGAACGGGTCCCGACCTATAAGGATCAGCAGGACCGACTCAAAGAAAAGGATCTCGCTACCTACGGCTTCCTGGGCTATCCGCTGCTGCAATCGGCGGACATCCTGATCTATAAGGCCGGGCGTGTGCCGGTGGGGGAGGACCAGGTGGCCCATGTGGAGCTGACCCGGGAGATCGCACGGCGCTTCAACCATATCTATGGTCGGGAGCCGGGCTTCGAGGCCAAGGCGGAAGAGGCCAAGCGCAAGATGGGCAAGAAGAACGCCCGGCAGTTCGACGAACTGCGCCGCGCCTATCAGGAGCGGGGCGACGCACAGGCCCTGGCGGTGGCGCGCGCCATGCTGGAGGGGCAGAATAACCTCACGGTTGCGGACCGGGAGCGCCTGTTCGGGTTCCTGGAGGGCGGCGGCCGGGTCATCCTGCCTGAACCCACCCCGCTCCTGACCAAAGCGTCCAAGATGCCGGGGCTCGACGGTCAAAAGATGTCCAAGTCCTACGGCAACACCATTGCCTTGCGCGACGAGCCCGCGGACGTGGAGAAGGCTATCCGCACTATGCCCACGGACCCGGCGCGGGTGCGCCGCACTGACCCCGGCGACCCAGAAAAGTGCCCGGTGTGGCAGTTCCACCTGATCTATTCCAACGATGGGGTGCGTGACTGGGTGCAGGAGGGTTGCCGCGCCGCGGGCATCGGCTGTCTGGATTGCAAGCGGCCGGTGACTGAGTCTATCCTGACCGAACTGGCTCCCATGCGTGAGCGCGTGCGCGAATTTTCCGCTCAGCCGGACCTGCTGCGCAACCTCATCAACGACGGTTGCGAACGGGCGCGGGCCGTGGCCAGGGAAACCATTGATGAAGTAAGATTTGCCATGTCCCTAGTCCTGTAGCGGGGTGGTCGCTGGTATGGATGCCATCGGCGAGACCCTGGGCACTCAACCGGAGTTGCCCTTCGCCCTGGTCCAGGGCAAGCCCTACCTGACCTTGCCCCTGGACCTCTATATACCGCCGGACGCACTCGATGTCTTTCTCGATACCTTTGAGGGGCCGCTGGATCTACTGCTGTATCTGATCAAGCGCCAGAATCTGGATATCCTCAATATCCCAATCGCGGTCATCACTGACCAGTACATTGAGTACATGGACCTGATGAAGGAACTGCGGTTGGAACTGGCCGCCGAGTATCTGGTGATGGCCGCCATGCTGGCCGAGATCAAGTCGCGTATGCTCCTGCCGCGTCCAGCCTCTGAGGCGCAGGATGAGGGGGACCCGCGTGCCGAGCTGATCCGTCGCCTGATGGAGTACGAGCGCTTCAAGCAGGCCGCGCTGGATCTAGACGGCCTGCCGCGGCTGGAGCGCGATCTCTTCACTGCCCAGGCGGAACTGCCACCGGGGCACCTCAACCGGGTTCCACCGGAGGTGGACCTGCGCGAGGTGCTGATCGCCTTGCGCGGCGTGCTGGCGCGGGCGGCTCTCTTCACCAGCCACCGGGTGGAGAAGGAGTCGCTGTCGCTGCGTGAGCGCATGTCGCAGGTCTTGGAGCGGATGCGCGGTAGCCACTTCCTCCTCTTCACCGAGTTGTTCGATGTGACCGAAGGGCGCGCCGGGGTGGTGGTGACCTTCCTGGCCCTGTTGGAGCTGATCCGCTCCGCCGCCCTGGAATTGATCCAGTCCGAGCCCTTTGCGCCCATCCATGTGCGGCTGCGGGAGGGGCAGGGGCGAGACCAAGCCGATGCGGACGCAGAACTGACGAGCTGAAGAGATTTTATGCAGAGACGCCAAGACGCAAAGAGCAGATGACAACGCCGAGCCTAAAGCAGATCATCGAGGGCGCGCTGTTCGCCGCCGGCGGGCCCCTGACCTTGGAGCAACTTCAGACCCTGTTCGCGGAGGAGGAGCGCCCCGAGCGCGCCGACCTGCTGGAGGTCATCGCCCTGCTGAGCGCGGACTACACCGGGCGGGGGATCGAGATCGCCCAGGTGGCCGGGGGCTTGCGCGTCCAGGTGCGCGCCCTAGTCGCGCCCTGGGTCGGACGCCTGTGGGACGAGAAGCCCGCCCGCTATTCCCGCGCCCTGCTGGAGACCCTGGCGCTCATTGCCTACCGCCAGCCCATCACCCGCCGCGAGATCGAGGACATCCGCGGCGTGGCCGTGGCCACGCAGATCGTCAAGACCCTGAGCGAGCGCGAGTGGATCCGCGTGGTCGGACACCGGGACGTGCCGGGGCGGCCGGCACTGTTTGCGACCACCCGCAAATTCCTGGACTATTTCGGCCTGCGATCATTGAACGATCTGCCGGCCCTCGCCAAGCTGCGTGATCCGGCCTTCCTGGGGGATGAGTTGGGCTTGGCTGACCCAAACCTGCCGGGGGCGGCGCCAGGGCTGGAACAACCCAATCCGCTGCCTGGCGCTTGAGCGCTCTGCGCGGATCCGTCATGTTTTTGGCTTTCCGGCGTCGTCGCCAGATGCGCCGTGCGGCTGTCGCTGAATCGGGAGGTCATCATGAACGAAGCCGCTTGCCACTACTATCAGGACATCGTCGCCTGGGCCAACGAACAGGCCCGATTGCTGCGAGCAGGGCAGTTGAACCTGCTCGAGATAGGGTATCAGCACCACTATAACCCCGAGGATCGGGACCGCGGCGTTCGAAGCTGCGTTGGGCTGCGGCATCGTCGCCAGACTAAGTGCCTCCACGATCAGAAGGAAGATGACGACAACGACGCTGTCAACAACTGCCAGCACCAGATTCTAGGCCAGCTAACTCAGGCGGGTGAAGCGGCCCTTGGGGTCGAAGGGACCAATGGTGTTGAGCGCCGTCCCCTCGGGGCGGGTCAGGTCGCTACGGGGGCTTGCATAGAGATTACTCTGACCCATGGACGTCTTCATGTAGGTTTAGGGTGGATGGATTGTTCCGCAGGGAGGGCGGCCCTCGGCTGGTTCAAATACCCTGGCGTCGGGGCATCAGGCCGGATCGACGCACCTGGCGCAAGGCCCGGGGAGCGCCGACCGCCCACCGCGCCCGCTATATACTATGCCAACCTTGTCGGGAATTGTTATACTGAGCTAATACTAAATTTTCCGGGAGTTGTTATACTGAGCTAATACTAAATTTTCGGTTTCTTCACCGACCGGTTATTTCAAAATTCTCTGTCAGCAAGGAGCGCAAATCGCCTTGGTACTCACCCGAGTTGCTGAAGAAGTCTGCGCAGACTTTGCGAAATCCGTCAAATGATTCGTAATACTTGT
>JADNEJ010000618.1 GCA_016292295.1 Candidatus Thiodictyon intracellulare | reverse complement strand
TAATTGCTAATTGCTTCTTTCCCTCCTCCCACAGACTTCCCCATCGCCCTGTTCCCCCCCCCCCCACCCCCCCCCCCCCCCCCCCCCCACCGCCCCCCCGGGGATCCCCCACGTGGGGGCCCACGGGGGGCGGGCCCGGCCCCCGCCGGATCAGGGAGCAACCGCCGCCGGAGCCGCCGCCTGAATGGAAACCGCAGTCGCCTCAGCCGCCACCTTCGGCCCGCGGTGGGTTGTTGAAGCGGATGTTGAAGCGGAAGTGGGCCACTCTCATCGTCATCGACGTAATCGATCTCCACGCCACGCAGGTGGCCCAGGGTCTCGTCGTCCACCACGACCTTGAAGCCATCGCAGGACAGCACGCCGTCGTCGATCTCGTCGGTAAAGGTCATTCCGAAGCCGACCCCGCTGCAACCGCCGGCGGTGGCGAAGACGCGCCCCCCTGGATGCTGTCGTCGACTTAGTTGAAAAGCTCGCTCACCTTGGCCACGGCGGGCGAGGTCAGCGTCAGGTGCTCGCTGGTCAGGGGTGCAGACATACGTAAGTCGTCTCCGTTAACTCTAAACTGGCGCTGGAATCTAACAGAAACCCACCTACTCAATCCAGGATGAAAAAGTGACTAATCGCGGTCCCCGACCTGGCCCAGCCGATTGGCAGCGGCCAACATGGCCACGTGCCGCTCGGCATCGATCAGGTGCTCCCTCCAGTGGCTCTCGCAGCCGAGAAACCAGGTGTCCAACGCGCGCTGCGGAATCCAGGTCGAAGATCCGCAAGCCGGCCTTCAGTTCGCAGTAGATGTCGGTCAGGTCGTCCACCAGGCTGCCGGCCCTGGCATCTAAGCCCTCCTGCACGCGGCAAAACTCCAGAAAATAGCCGTCTCGATCGGCCAGCAAACCCCGCAGGCGCGAGTAGAGATCGAAGCGCGCGTCCAGATCAACCTCAACCGGGGTGGCGAGCCTGACCTGGGGTGCGTGGTCGAGGACCGAGGTCATGGCGGCATGCAGCTGCAGCAACAGCAGCGCCACCTCCCGGAGCCAGTCCGGCACGGTACGCCCCGCCGCCTCGATCCGGTCGCAATAGCGGCGGGCGATGGTCAGAATCTAGTGGACCCCGGGGTCGCGCTGATTGGGCTGTTTGGTGGGCACCTTCATGCCAGGCAGTATAGACGACAACTGCGGCTCTGCCTGATCCGCGCGACGCCGACCCGGGCGCCCGGGAACGACTTGGCGGGTCATCATAGCTCCACCAGTTCAAAATCGTCTTTGTCGGCGCCGCACTCCGGGCACTTCCAGTCCGGCGGGACCTCCTCCCAGCAGGTCCCGGCGGCAATGCCGTCGTCGGGCCAGCCCTTGGCCTCGTCATAGACTAATCCGCAAATTACACACATATAGGTCTTCATGATAACTCCGTTGGTCGACCGCGACGCACCGCCGCCGCCCGGGGTACGGTCGAATGGCGCCCGCCGCGGCTTGCGGCAGGCATAACCAGGCCGACAAGATCGGGGCCTGGCCAGCCCGTTGCAATCTGCATCTGGAATTACCCACAGAGATCATGACTATGCACCTCATCCCCATCCCCAGCCCCCCGATCGTGCTCTGCGTGGGCGGTCACGACCCGAGCGGCGGCGCCGGGATCGACGCGGACGCCGAGGCCGTGCGCGCCGCGGGCGCCTTCGCCGTCAAGGTGATCACCGCCTTGACGGACCAGGACACCCGCGGTCTGCGGCAGGTCTATCCCCAGCCCGCCGCCCAGATCGCGGCCCAGTGCCGCGCCCTGATCGCGGACGCCAACCCCGCGGTCATCAAGATCGGGCTGATCGGCGACGCCCGGCTGATCCCGATCCTGTGCGCCATCTGTGACGACCACCCGGCCTTGCCGGTCGTGCTGGACCCGGTGCTGGCCTCTGGGGCGGGGCAAACGCTGGCCGACGAGGCGCTGGTCCAGGCGCTGCTCGCCGGCCTCCTACCCCGCGCCACCCTAGTAACGCCCAATCTGCCGGAGGCGCAGCGCTTGAGCGGCGGCGCCGATGCGCCGGAGTGCGCACGGCGCCTGCGCGCGGCAGGGGCATGCTGGGTCCTGATCACCGGCACCCATGAGGAGGCCGCGGTGGTGACCAACCGGCTCTACGGGGATGACGGGAACACGCAGTCCCTGACCTGGCCGCGCCTGCCCGGCGACTACCACGGCTCCGGCTGCACGCTCGCGAGCGCGGTCGCCGCACGGCTCGCCTTGGGATTGGACCTGCCGACGGCGGTAGCGGCGGCTCAAGTCTATACCTGGACCAGCCTGGCGCGCGCCTGGCGCACCGGCCGCGGCCAGCTCACCCCCAACCGGCTCTACGCCCTGCCCTGGGACCCGGAGTCCAGCGGAACCGCCCCATGAGCCGGTCATTACGCGGGCTCTATGCCATCACCCAGGACCCAGGCCCCGGCAACCCGGCGCGCGAGGACCGGCGCCTGGTCGAGCAAGTAGCACTGGCAATCGACGGCGGCGCCCGGCTGGTCCAGTACCGGGCCAAGGGGCTCGCCCCGGCGCGGCGCCGCGCCCAGGCCGCCGCACTGCTCGCGCGGTGCGACGCCGCCGCCGTCGCACTGATCATCAACGATGACGTCGAACTCGCCCTGGCCGTCGGCGCCGCCGGCGTCCACCTGGGCCGTAACGACGCTGACCTGGCCGCCGCTCGCGCCCGCCTCGGGGCGGACGCGATCATCGGCGTCTCCTGTTACGACCGCCTGGACCTGGCCCTGACCGCCGCCGGCGCCGACTACTGCGCCTTCGGCAGCTTCTTCCCCTCGACGATCAAACCCGACGCTGTGCGCCCCGCCCCCGATCTCTTGACCCGGGCCCGCGCACGGCTCAGGGTGCCGCTGGTTGCGATCGGCGGGATCACGCCACAGAATGGCGGACTCCTGATCGCGGCCGGCGCCGACCTGCTGGCCGTGATCACTGGTGTCTTTGCCGCCCCGGACAT
This sequence comes from Candidatus Thiodictyon intracellulare, assembly GCA_016292295.1. Lineage (GTDB taxonomy): Bacteria > Pseudomonadota > Gammaproteobacteria > Chromatiales > Chromatiaceae > Thiodictyon > Thiodictyon intracellulare. The sequence continues at coordinate 4,088 of JADNEJ010000618.1, read as the reverse complement.
CGCCGCAGCGGCGCGGGCCTACAGCAAACTATTTGAACCGGGCGCGCGCCCGACGGAGACCCCCAGATGAGCCGATCCCACGACCTCTTTACCGCCGCCCAGCGCCACATCCCCGGCGGCGTCAACTCACCGGTGCGGGCCTTCCGCGGAGTCGGCGGTGACCCGGTGTTCTTTGAGAGCGCGCTGGGTCCCTACGTCTTCGACGCCGACGGCAAGCGCTATGTCGACTACGTAGGCTCCTGGGGCCCAATGATCCTGGGCCACGCCCACCCGCAGGTCCTGGCGGCAGTCCAGGAGCGGCTGCACAAGGGTCTCTCCTTCGGCGCCCCCACCGAGCTTGAGACCATCATGGCCGATCGGGTATGCGCCCTGGTCCCGAGCATGGACATGGTGCGCATGGTCAGCTCCGGTACCGAGGCCACCATGAGCGCTCTGCGCCTGGCCCGCGGCTTCACCGGGCGGGATAAGATCGTGAAGTTCGAGGGCTGCTACCACGGCCACGCGGACTCACTCCTGGTCAAGGCCGGCTCGGGCGCCCTGACCTTCGGAGAACCCAGTTCCCCCGGGGTACCCAAGGCGTTGGCGGAACTCACCATCACCCTGACCTACAACGACCTGGCACAGGTCGAGGAGACCTTCGCCGCGATCGGCCACGAGATCGCCTGCATCATCGTGGAGCCGGTGGCGGGCAACATGAACTGCATCCCGCCGGTGTCCGGTTTCCTGGAAGGACTGCGGGCGGTCTGCGACTGGTATGGGGCGTTGCTGATCCTCGACGAGGTCATGACCGGCTTTCGCGTCGCCCTGGGCGGGGCCCAGGCCCACTACGGCATCCGCCCTGACCTGACCGCGCTTGGCAAGGTGATCGGCGGCGGCATGCCGATGGGCGCCTTCGGCGGGCGGCGCGAGGTGATGGAGCGGATCTCCCCCCTGGGTCCGGTCTATCAGGCCGGCACCCTGTCCGGCAACCCCATCGCCATGGCGGCGGGACTCAAGACCCTGGAGTTGATCTCCGCCCCCGGCTTCTACGAGCGGATCGGTGCGCGCACGGTGGAACTCACGGACGGCCTGGTGGAGCGCGCCCGCGCGGTCGGCGTGCCCCTGGCGGTGAACAGGGTCGGCGGTATGTTCGGCCTCTTCTTCACCGACGCGCCCCAGGTGACCACCTACGCCCAAGCCACCGCCTGCAACCAGGACCAGTTCCGCGCCTTCTTCCACGCCATACTGGACCACGGCGTCTATCTGGCCCCCTCCGCCTTCGAGGCCGGGTTCGTCTCCATCACCCACGAGGAGTCACAGATCAAGGCCACCCTGGACGCCGCGGAACTGGCCTTCGCCCAGGTCGTCGCCTGAGTTGCCGGGCGCGCTCCCCGGTCCGCAGAGCAGTCGCTAGGTGGAGGCGCTGTTTGATCAGGTCCTGGCATGGGTGGGCGACCACCCGCTCTGGGCCTATGCCGTGATCTTCGCGGTCGCCATGGGCGAATCGACCGCGCTGATCGGGCTCGTCGTCCCCGGGGTGGTCCTGCTGCTGGGGGCCGGCGCCCTGATCACCACCGGCGCTATCGACTTCTGGCCCGCCTTCGGCGCCGCGGTCGCCGGGGCCGTCATGGGCGACGGTCTGAGCTATGCCGTCGGGCGCCACTACAACGAGCACCTGCGCGGCCTTTGGCCTTTCTCCCGCTACCCCGAGTCCCTCGACCAGGGGGTCACGTTTTTCGCCCGCTACGGCGGCTGGAGCGTGGTCATCGGGCGCTTCGCCGGGCCTAGCCGGGCCGTTGTCCCCCTGGTCGCCGGGATGCTGCGGATGCCCCCGCGCCGTTTCTTCGCGGCCAACATCAGCTCAGGCATCGCCCAGATCCTGACCTACTTCATCCCCGGCATGGTGCTGGGGACATCACTCAAGCTGGCCGCCGAGGCGGCCGTGCGCCTAGCCATCCTCGGGCTCCTCCTGACGGGCGCCCTGTGGTTCACCTTCTGGTCGGCTCACCGGATCTACCGGTTGCTCGCTCCCCACGCCGGCCACTGGCTCCAAGGGCTGCTGCGCTGGGCCGACCTGCATCCCGGAATAGGCGGCATCGCACTCGCCCTGGCAGACCCCGAACACCCGGATGCCCGCGCCCTCACCGGGCTGGCCTTCCTCCTGCTGCTGAGTGCACTCCTGCTCGGGGCACTCACCGGCCTGACCCTGTTTGGCCCTCGCGAACTGGCGTTGAATCTCGCCGCTCTGGACCTGGGCCAGAGCCTGTACACCCCGCTCGGCAATCGCCTGATGGTCGTGCTGGCCGCGTTCGGCGCCCTCGCCGTGGTACTGCCCATGGTGCTCTTGGTGTATGGCTGGCTGCATTGGCGTGGCGAAGACCGGCGTGGGCACTACTGGTTGGCGGCGGCCGCCTTCCCCTTGGTGGCCACCCCGCTGATCGGCGCCCTGCTCGCGGTACCGCGACCCGACCTCGGCCTACACCTGGCCCTGCCCTGGTCCTTCCCCAGCGGGCCCGTCTTGCTGGCCACCAGTGTCTATGGCTTCCTGGCTGTCGCCATTGCCCGCGGTCTGGCCGCACCGCTGCGCTGGGTCCCCTATGCCCTGGCCACCACGCTGATCACGGCGGTGGCCGGGGCACGTGTCTATCTGGGGGCGGAGTGGTTCAGCAGCATCATCAACAGCATCGCCCTGGGGCTGGTGTGGGTCGCGGCCCTGGGACTCGCCTTCCGCCGCCATAGCCGCTTGGCGCTGCGCCCCGGCGTGCTCGCAACGGTCGCCGCGATCGGACTAGCCGCGGGCCTCGGCCTGCATGGCGCAATCAGCGGCAACCAGGAACTGGAGCGCCTAACCCCGGCGCCGCGCACCGCGGCACTGGAGCGCACCGCCTGGCAGGACGCCGCTTGGGCCAGGCTCCCCAGCCACCGGGAAGACTTGGGTCAGCGCCACCGCCACCCCTTGCCCATCCAGTACGCGGGCGACCCGGACACGTTGGCTAGGGCGCTAGCCGCGTTTGGCTGGCAGCGCGGCCCGCGCCTCGATTGGGACAGCGTACTGCGGTTGCTGTCGCCCTCGCTGCCGCTGGCGCAGACCCCGGTGATCCCCCAAGTCCACGATGGTCTTCATGAGGCCCTAATCCTGACCAAGCCCATCGGCGCCGACCAGCGGGAGGTCTTGCGCCTCTGGTCCACACGTTGGCGCCTGTCGGACGGCGCGTCCCTGTGGGTGGGCAATGTCACCCGCCAGCACCGGGGCCTGTTGCTCAATCTGATCGTCGTCCCCGCAACCGACCCCCAAGACTTCGGCCTGCCGGTGGAGTTTGCGGGCGAGTTGCCGGGGCTGCGTACTCACACCGAACCGGATGTCGGGATCGTGCTGATCGAGGCAGACTGCGACGCGAGGACCCAAGAAGAAGATTAGTTCGCGAAGAGCGCGAAAAAACCACGGCTTGTTGACATAAAGATCGAGGGCTCTCCGTGGGATTGGTGGAGGCACGCGATAGGCGCAAGCCAGCACCATCGTGTCGGGGTTCGTCCGTTACCCCCAAGGTACCTGTCGGTAGTCACCTCGCCAGAGTCGACTTCACGCCTGATTTACTGGGCATTATGTAGCAACTGCACATAATTTATGTAGCAACTGCACATAATTATCGAATCAATTGATTACGCAGAATCCGGCGGCAACTCAGTACGATGCGGGCGGGTGGGCGCCGGGATCTACCAGATTTCGGTGAGAAATCCGGCTGCCGGGACTGGCTCAGAATCGGGAAATCGTAGCCAAGTTACTGAATAAATAGCCATGTAGCGTTTGCTACATAATGCCGGATTTACCGACCATGCTCACGTCACAGCCCAGAGGACAGAGGAACGGAGGTAGCCGTTTAGCCCTCCTCTGTATCTTAGCCCTCGTGGACGATCATAAACCTACGCGACACAGCTCGACGGCCGTGCCAGAATATGGCACGGCCTCCTAAGCGAGAGCGGGCAGGCGTCGCCACGCTACTACCATACACCTGAGCGATCAAGACCTCAAACAATGCGACGACGCCGATCTGGACGATCTGGAGACGCTCACGCCCGCGCAGGCGCGGGCGTTGTTGGGCAAGGCGCTG
>JADNEJ010000311.1 GCA_016292295.1 Candidatus Thiodictyon intracellulare | reverse complement strand
TATATCGACGTCGGCCGGTTACGCTAGGGTCATGAGCGAAAATCTCAGATGAGACGTGTATAGATCAATGGATGATGAGTTACACAATCAGGTGTTGTTCATGGCCTACGAGCGGGTCGTGAGGCCCCAGAGCGGCAGGTCGGGAAAGCCACCACGCCTTGGCGGCTCGGCGGTCCATCGCACGCAGACTTCGACGAGTTCCTGCCCCATCCAGCGCTCACGGGTGCGACCCTAAAGGATAAACAAGCAGGTTCTTCACTTGGTACAAGATTATGCCTGCCAGCCCAGGCCAGATCGGCCGCCACCCTTGAATCCAGACACTTTTATGTATCGAAACAGCCCCGGCAGGCGTCGCTCACCGCCGGGCAGCCGACGGACGGGCATCAGCGGCTCCTCGACGGTAAGCTCGAACAGTTTGGGAACAGGTGTCTTCGCTAGCCCCAGTCATGGGAAGATTCGGGCACCGGCACAAACCGGACGGACCTCGAGCGGACCCCAGGTGCAACCATGACCCAGAACCCGATCGTCTTCACCTTTTTCCTGGTGTTCACCGGCGCCGCGATCCTCGCCACGGTCGCTCTGGCCGCCCGCCAGTCGCTACTAGTCGCCTATATCGGGCTCGGCATGCTGTTCGGCCCCTGGGGGCTCGCCCTGGTGGACGACGCTACCCTAGTCTCCCAGTCCGCCCAGGTCGGCATCATGTTCCTGCTATTCCTGCTGGGGCTCGATCTCACGCCGCAGGACCTGGCCTGCAGCCTGCGCCGCACGACCTTGATGACGGTGGGCAGCGCGGTGCTGCTCCTGATCATCGGGGGGGGGATCGGACTGCTGGCCGGCTTCACACCGGTCGAGGCCCTGATCGTCGGCGCCGCCATGGGCTTCTCCAGCACCATCATCGGACTCAAACTGCTCCCGACCACCGTGCTGCACCATCAGCGCATCGGCGAAATCATCATCAGCATCCTGCTACTACAGGACCTGCTCGCGATCGCCCTGCTAATGGTGCTCAAGGGCGTGGCCGCGGGCGCCACACCCTGGCTGCGGATCGCCTTGCTGGTGCTCACTCTGCCCGGGTTGGCGGTCTTCGCGGGGCTGGCCGCGCGCTTCGTCCTGATCCCGCTCATCCGTCGCTACGACCGCTTTCGCGAATACATCTTCCTGATCGCCATCGGCTGGTGCCTGGGGATGGCAGAGCTGGCAGGCCTACTGGGCTTTTCCCATGAAATCGGGGCCTTTATCGCCGGGGTCGCGATGGCGTCGAGCCCCATCGCGCAGTACATCGCCGAGAGCCTGCGGCCATTGCGGGATTTCTTCCTGGTGCTCTTCTTCTTCGGGGTGGGGGTGCAGCTCAACCTGGCGATGGCGACGGACGTATTGGCCCCCGCGCTGTTGCTCGCTGCTGCCGCCCTGGCGCTCAAGCCGGCGATTTTTCGCCTGCTCCTGGTCTCCACCGGCGAACCCCGGGGGCGCGCCTGGGAGATCGGGTTTCGGTTGGGGCAACTGAGCGAATTCTCGCTCCTCATCACCGGCCTGGCCCTGACCACCGGGGTCTTGGGCGAGCGGGCCGCCTATAGCCTCCAGTTCGCCACCGTCCTGACCTTCCTGGTCTCGTCCTACCTGGTGGTGCTGCGCTTTCCGACCCCCATCGCCATCTCCGACGCCCTGCGCCGCGACTGATCCCTCAGCAGGCGCGCTCGGCGCCCGAGAAAGAACAGATCTCACCCCAAGGTGCCAAGCTCGTCAAAGTTTTTCAAGGCGATATCGGCGTTGGGTGAATCAGCCGGGCGGTGAGCGGGCTACTGCTGCTGTCTTGTTGTCTTTCTTGGCGACTTGGCGTGAGCAATTGCCGGACTTGGAATCACCCCAGCATCGCATCGTCCCAATGCGGCTCTTCGCCCACCTGCTCCGGCATCGCCTCCACGACCCGGTCTGCAAAGGCGCGGTCCAGGATCTTTACGAAGCACTTGGTCTGGGGTGAGAGGAACTTGCCGCGGCGCTGCACGATGCCGTAGCTGCGCTTGGGGAAATACTGATCCAACGGCACCCGGGCCAGATTCTCCCCGCCGGTCAGGCACACGTCTGTGACGATGGAGATGCCGAGCCCCAACTCCACATACTTCTTGATGACCTCCCAGCCGCCCGCCTCCAAGGTCACCCGGTAGGCCAGATTGTGCTGTTTGAACACCAGATCGACCATCCGCCAGGTGCTCAGGTGCCGCGGCGGCAGGATCATCTCGAAGGGCGCGATCTCCGCCAGGGTGACGGACTCCCGCCCGGCCAGGGGGTGATCCTTCGGGGTGATCAGGGTCGGACGGTAGGTGACGAAGGGGCGGTAATTGATGTCATCCGGGACCTCCAGCAAGGAACCCACCGCCAGGTCCGCCTCGTCCGCGCGCAACATGGCGAGCCCGTCGCGCCCGGTCACGTTGTGCAGCTTCAGCTCGATGCCGGGATACTGCTGGACAAAGCTGCGCACCGGCTCAGGCAGGATGTAGAGGATCGTCGACTCACCGGCGGCGATGTTGAGCGCCCCCTGATCGACCCGCCCGCACTGGACGGCAAAGGCGTCGTGGAGCCGATCCATGCCCTCCACCAGGGGCGCGGCCATCTCGAACAGGAGCTGACCCTCGGGCGTCAGACGGATCTTGGGGCCACGCCGCTCAAAGAGGACCGTGTCGAACTCACGCTCCAGGGCCTGGATCTGGAGTGAGACGGTCGGCTGGCTAAGGAAAATCTTGTCGGCGGCAGCACTGACGCTGCCGGTGCGGGCCGCATGGCAAAAGGCTCGCAATTGCTTTAATCGATTCTGTTTGTAGTGGATCTGGGATCCAGAGGCCATGGTTAGGTTCTGCTCGGTCCGGAGGAAAAGATCGGATACTAGACCATAATATCAATTGAGAAAAGCAATACTTTCAGATTTCGTTCGCACCCGCGCGCTCGGGCGTCGCCCAACTCTGACGGATCCTACACAGACTGCTTGCCCGCTCCAGGCTCAGGGCCCGTCGAGCGAGTTGAGAATGTTGCGGGCTGTACGCCGCTGCGACGCGTCGCCCTCCTCCAGCACCTCGTAGAGCACCTGGCGGGCGGCAAAGGGGTTCTGCAGTTCACGCAGCCGGTTGCCCCGTCGGATCTTCTCCTCGATCGGGTCAAGCGGAGCCGTCGGCACCGTCGCCGGCCGGTTCGCCGCGTGCTCCGCATCGACCCGATCCAACTCGGACTCCATCTCCTCGTCGGTCAGCGGACGCCAGCCCCGGGGAGGGGCGAGATCATCGGGCTCCAGTTCGCGCCCCAGAGCGCTGCCCCCCATCCCGGGCGGGGCGGGTGGCCGATCACCGCCGCCTGGATGCCCGGACGGCGGTGCGGGGAGCGGAAGCGGGCCGGCACCCTGGGCCGCCTCGGCCGCCTCGGCCGCCTCGCGGGCGGCCCGGTCACGGACCAGGATGCGAGAGAAGAAGACCCCGAGCTCGAACAACAGCCACATCGGAATCGCGAGCATGGTCTGGGAGAAGACATCGGGTGGCGTCAGGACCATGCCGACCACGAAGGCCCCGACGATGATGTAGGGCCGCTTGGCGGCCAGAGCATCGGGTGTCGTGACCCCGATGGCAACCAGGAGGATGGTCGCGACCGGGACCTCGAAGGCCACGCCGAAAGCAAAAAACAGGGCGAGCACGAAATCCAGGTAGGCTGTGATGTCCGTCATCATCGAGACGCCCTCCGGCGTCGTCGCGGCCATGAAGCCGAAGATCAGCGGAAACACCAGATAGTACGCAAACAGCATGCCCACGTAGAAGAGCACGACGCTGGAGGCCAGGAGCGGAATCGCCAGGCGCTTCTCGTGGCGGTAGAGCCCGGGGGCGACGAAGGCCCAGAGCTGATAGAGCAGCCAGGGCATGGCCAGGAACACGGCCGCTACCAGCGCCAGCTTGAAAGGCGCGAGGAAGGGCGAGATCACCTGGGTGGCGATCATGTGGCTGCCCTGCGGTAGCTTCGTGATCAGCGGCGTGGCGACGTAGGTATAGAGGCTGTTGGCGAAGGGGAAGGTCACCACCAAGGCTACGCCGATCCCGACCAGCATCCAGATCAGGCGATCGCGCAGTTCGACCAGGTGTGAGATCAAGGGTTGTTCGGCGCCCGGGTCATCGGGTTCGATAGACGAGGCCATGGGCGTTCTCGGGGCAATCCGCGCGTCTGCGGGGGCCGGAATCAGTCCGCGAAAAACGCGCCGACCGCAAACGAGTGGGTTCGCGGGTCAGGCGCCTTCGGGGGCCAGGTTATGATTTCTTGGCGCTTGAGCCGACCGGCGCGGCCGTGCGTCGCCCTTGGTCCGCGGCTGCAGCGGGGTGCAATGCTTCGGCCGGCGCCCCCAGCACGGGCTGCGGCGGTACCAGGGGTTCCTCTAGGGTATGCCGCAGCGGGTTGCCTTGCGCCTGCTTTTTCATGATTTCCTGAAGTTCCTGCGCCTTGAGCTCGCGGTCGATCTCGTCCTTGACCGAGGTCAGGGTACGGCGTGCCCGCCCCAGCCAGAGCCCGGCGAGACGCGCCACCCTGGGCAGGTCCTTGGGGCCGATCACCACCAGGGTAACCACTCCGACCACCACCAGTTCCCAGAAACCGATATCGAACATCGCGGGGACCCTATGGACGCCTGATCGCAGTACGGATCAGAACGAGATCAGGAATTCGGCCAATCAAAGCGCGGGTCACCGGCCCCGGGAGCCGCCCCGACCTTGGACCTGGCGGCCGATGGCGCCGGCTCGGCCACGCGCCGTGGCGCGGACTCCTCGATCTGCTTGGGCTTCGCCGGCTCCTCGTCCTTCTCACCGGACGCCATGGCACTGCGAAAGCCGTTGACCGCATCGCCTAAGTCCTGGCCGATGTTCTTCAGCTTCTTGGTGCCGAACACAAGCAGCACGACCACCAAAAGGATCAACATGTGCCAGACATGCAAACCACCAAGACCCATGGTCTTCTCCGCCACCGCTCGCAAGCGGTCTGAATTCAAGTTGATTTGGCCGACGGGCCGTGCGCGGCCCGCGGCGCCGCAGACTCTCAATTATACTCCAAATCACCCCGGTGCAGGTACGCAATGCGGACCCTCGCAAACCCTTGTGGGAGCGGTGATCGCCGGCTGACCCGGCCCGGTGGCCGCACCTATCGAATTATTTTATAACGCTATCATTGCAGGGCGGCGGAGATCTGCACACCGTTTGTGGATTGCAAGTTACGATTCCTTCACGGCCTCCTGGTCGCCGCGCGCCGCCTTCTCGGCGATGCCCGACAGGCCGAAGCGCCGGTCTAGCTCCGCCAGCACCCGCTCCGGCCGCAGGCCCTGGTGGGACAGCAGCACTAGGCTGTGGAACCATAGGTCCGCCACTTCGTAGACGATCTTGTCCGCCTCCCCATCCTTAGCCACTATGACCGTCTCGGTAGCCTCCTCCCCGATTTTTTTCAGGATCGCGTCCAGCCCCTTGGCGTAGAGGCGGGCCACATAGGAAGAGTCCGGGTCCGCCTGCTTGCGGGTTTCCAGGACGTCGGCTAAGCGTTCGAGGATATCGGTCATGTTTGCGGTGACAAGTGGGGAGCGAGAAGGGCAGCTAGTCTACTCTGACGGGCGGGCAGGCTGAACCCCGCACCGCGGTTGCGCCCCGTGTTAGATTTGGCTAAGGCTTCAGAAAAGAGCGGAGAGGTCGAAGACCGCCGGACCAGCGAGGGACAGCGGCACGGCCGCGAGATCGACGGCTTTGCTGACCTGCGCATAACCGCTCGCACCCGGCCGGCGGTAGATGCGCAGTTAGCTCCTCGCCAGATCGACCAGCCAGACCTCAGGGACACCGGCGCGGGCGTAGCGCGGGATCTTCACCTCTCGGTCGTAGCGCAGGCTGCTGTCGGCGACCTCGATCAGCAGCAACACATCGTCTGGGCCGAGATGACCGTTACGGTAGTAGTCCGAGCGGGGGCGCAGCAGGGCGATGTCGGGCAGCGGTTCCAAGCGGCCATCCAGGCATACCGGATTCTGGACCGCCACCAGGGCGCTGCCTCACACTTGATCACGCAGCAGGTCGGCAAGCAAATTGACGGCCCCGGCATGGTGGTGGCCGATCGGCGGCATCTCGATAATCTATTTATCGATCAACTCGTTACGTAACTCAGGCCCGAGGATACCGGTCTCGCTCATGCGATGGTAGTCGGCCACGCTGAGGCGGTAAATGCGGGCTAGCGATTGAGCAGTGGCACTCATCAGTGTCGGTCACGCGCTTGGGGTAGTGATCCTGATAATAGCCAAAAACCGACCCGACCCTTGATCATCGTTCCGGCCGGCGGGGACGGTCCGCATAGCGGACCCTACGGCCAGTAACCTCGCGGCGCGCGGGATAGCCTGGATCATGATGAAAGCCCGGCCGCACGGGCTCACGCCTTGTGGTAGATAGCGTCCGGGTCTTTGAGCACCGGGGCGATCTCGGCCCAGTGGCCCGCGCCGTCCAGTTCGCGAAAAAAGCAGTGGTGACGGCCCGTGTGGCAGGCGATGCCGCCCTTCTGCTCCACCTCCATAAGCACTACGTCGGCGTCGCAGTCGATGCGCAGGGCCCGCACCACCTGCTGGTGGCCGGACTCCTCACCCTTGTGCCAGAGCTTGCGGCGCAAGCGCGACCAGTAGACGGCGTGGCCGGTCTCCCGGGTCAGGGCGAGCGCCTCGCGGTTCATCCAGGCTATCATAAGGATGGTACCGGAGCCGGTCTCTTGGGCGATGGCTGGCACCAGGCCGTCCGCGTCCCACTTGATGGTGTCGAGCCAGGTGTCGCTCATGGGTCTTGGTCCTCGGGGAGTGGTCAGTGGTCAGTGACTAGTACCACACGATAGAAATCCTAATTTCATTTCTGAGAGTATGTCGTAATACCGTCTGGCCCCGGAGCGGGCGGCAACGAGAATTCAGACGATCTCGGTTGACGAAATAATGGGAATACAGGCACTTGAGCGTATAGCGCCGACGCAGCCAATGACCTTGGGACGGGTCGAGCGCCGCGAGTTCGCGTATCAGCGCAACGGCATCCATACCCTGATTGCCGGGTTCAACGTCGCGACCGGCAAGGTGACTCGGCAACTC
>JADNEJ010000012.1 GCA_016292295.1 Candidatus Thiodictyon intracellulare | reverse complement strand
CCTTGTTCCAGCAACTTAAGCAAGTCTACGCCGTAGCGACCTGGATCTACGTCATCTGCGACAACGCTCGCTACTACCGCTCCAAAGTGGTTCAAGATTACATCAAGGCTTCCCGCATCAAGTTTGTCTTTCTTCCGCCTTATGCTCTCAATTTGAATCTTATTGAGCGGCTATGGGAATTCTTTAAGAAAAGAGTTCTGTATAACAATTATTACGAATCATTTGACGGGTTTCACAAAGCCTGCGCAGGCTTCTTCAGCAACCCGGGTGAGTACCAGGGCGACTTGCGCTCCTTTCTGACGGAGAACTTTGAAATAACCGGTCAATGAAGAAACTGAAAATTTGGCATTAGCTGAGTATACATCATGGACCGCGGATATGTGGATTTCCTCCGCCTCTACCGCTTTACAATCGCTGCAGCCTTCTTCGTCACACGGGCGAAGTTCAATACCCAGATGCGCCGCGTTGGCCTTGATCATAATTCCGCCCACCTTAGTTCAGTCCCGGCGTCGCAGCCCCCTTGCAGGACATGGTCTTGCGCGCGTAAGCCCACATGGGCCTGGCAGCTTTAGGCGGATTTGTGATCAAGGCGCACCGCGCCTACTTTCAACCGGTCGACAAAAAAACGGGCCTCATCTGCGATCAGACTGTCGTCCTGGCGGGCGCTCATACGCCACATTACTACCCAGAAAAGCTCCGGCACATCAAGTATCATGATGCAACGACGGATCACACGTTCGTGTTCCTGACGAATAACATCACTCTACAGGCGCTCACCATTGCGGAACTTTACCGCTGCCGCTGGCAAGTGGAACTGTTTTTCAAATGGATCAAACAACACTTGCGTATCAAGGCGTTTTTCGGCACCTCTGAGAATGCGGTGAAATCGCAAATCTGGATAGCTATCTCTACCTACATATTGGTAGCGATTTTGAAAAAGCGAATGAATATTGACGCCAGCATCTGCATTTTGCTACAGGTCATGAGCCTGACCCTATTCGAGCGCACCTCCATAAATTCAGTTAGTTACTGATCAGGATTCCGATCCCGCGGACATCCTACGGCATAACAAGTCCTTGATCATAAATCCGCCCAAAACCGGCTGGCCCGCTGGCCCATGTGGGTTTGCGCGCGCAAGGCCATGTTCTGCACGGGAGCGGCGACGCCGGAACTGAACAAGGTGGGCGGAATTATGATCAAGGCTACTAGTGAATTTACAACATACTCCCAGAAATAGAATTAGAATTTCCATCGTTTAGTACTAGGCCCTTTCCGACACCGCTACCCGCCACCGCCTGACCGAGATCCGCGACCGCGGATATTGCACAACCGGCCTTCACCAACCAAACTGCTGCGGTAGCGGACCAGGTCGCGCGCCGCTACCTTGAGACCGCGGGTCGCTATCAACCAATGAGGCAAACGACGGAGAACAAACCCCATGACCAAGAAGGCACTGTACATCGGCATCAACGACTATCCCGGCACCGCCAACGACCTGAAGTGCTGCGTCAACGACGCCAATGACTGGTCGGTAGAACTGGGCAAGCGCAGTTTCGCGGTGACCAGGATGCTGAACGGGCAGGCCACCAAGGCGACCATGGTGACTGCCATCCGTGACCTGAGCGGCAGCGCCCGCAGCGGTAACACCCTGCTGTTCACCTACTCCGGACACGGCACCTGGGCGCCGAACAGCTCCGGCGACGAACTGGACGGGCGCGACGAGGCGCTCTGCCTCTATGATATCGGCACCAATGGGCCGCTCCTGGACGACGAGATCGGCACCCTCTTCAGGTCCGCCGGCACCGGGGTGCACATCCTGTTGACCTCCGACAGTTGCCATTCCGGTTCGATGATCCGCGGGCGGGAGGACGACCTGGACGCGGGCAAGACGCGCGCCCGCTTCATGCCGCTATCGGACTGGATGTCCAAGGGCGAACTGCCCCCGACCGGGGCCGCGGCCCCGCGGGTAGTGAGCGGGATCAAGCGCACCGGCGGCGACCCGCTCCTGGCCGGCTGCAAGGACACCGAATACTCCTTCGACACTAGCTTCCAGGGCTGACCCAACGGAGCCTTCACCTACTATGCCCTGAAGACACTGTGCGAGCTCAAACCGGCCTTGATCACAAATCCGCCCAAGGCCGGCCGGCTCATGTGGGTTTTCGCGCGTAAAACAATGTTCTGCAAGGGAACAGCGACGCTGGAACTGAACAAGGTGGGCGGAATTATGATCAAGGCCGCTCAAACCAGCCAACTACGACGCCTGATGTAATGTCATCCGGCAGTATCTACCGAGCAACCGGCTGACCCAAACCCCGCAGATCATGGGCAGCGCCACGGCGCGGCGCTTCGGGGTCTTCGAGTAGTTCGCGTTTCCAACCTTAGGGTAAGAGGGAACCCTGCCATGGCCACGAACCAGAACAGCGCAGCCGCGATGCAACCGCAGGGGCAGGGACGCCCGCCACCAGTCAGAACACCCCGGAACCGGTGTCGGCGGGGGTGACGCCGGGTCCCGACCCCGGGACCCACTAGGACCCGGCCGTCGCCGCGGATCCGAGTCGGTGAACGCCGCGGACGCGGCGGACGGCACGCCGGACGGAGACCAGGCTTCTCCCCTGCCCGAGACCCCGCCGACCGCTGCCATCCCTGACGCGGACCAGGCGGCGCCCCCGGACCGCGGCGCCGAGGCGCCGCCGGACCCGGAGGGTCCGGCGGCAACACCGGTCATCCGGGGCGGCATCCGCCACGGCGACCTGGGCTATGCACGCTATCCGGTCCTGGCCTGGCACTATCTGGGGGGCACCATCGTCAGTGCCGAGCGGGCCCTGGACCAGCGGCTCAACAAGGCCCTGAGCGAGCGGATGCAGCTTGGACTCTACCCGGGACTGCCGGACACCCATACCCTGTTTTTCAACGAAGACCCGCGGGGGCGGCCGGCGGGGGCCCTGGTGGTGGGGCTCGGTCAGGTCGGGGACCTGGCCCCAGGGCTCCTGGAGACGGTGGTCAGGGACACTCTGGTCGATTATGCGCTACGGATCTCCCGGTGGCCGGATGGGTGCTTCAGCGCCGCGGGCACGGTCAGGTCCGCAACCGTCTCCTGCCTGCTGGTGGGCTTCGGGCCGGAGGCATAATCGTGGCCGACTCCGTGAAGGCAATCCTGAACGGCGCCCTGGCCGCCGCGAACCGTCTGCGGGAGTCCGGACTCGGGTCGAGGGTGGCCATCGCCTACCTCGAGTTCCTGGATATTTATCAAGACCTTGCTATTGCCGCCGTGCAGGCACTGGAGGGGGTGCTGAAGGACACCCAAGTGGCGGCACGGGTGGACTGGCTGCAGCGGCTGATCGAGGCGGGTGAGGACGGACAGCGGCGGATCCGCTGTGAGGCGGATCCGCTGTGAAGAGGCCCCGGACTGGTGGCAGCGACTGGAAATCATCTGAGGAGGGCACGGGCCGGGACGGCGGCGAGGCACTGCGCTTCATCGCCTCCACCGACCGGGCGCGCGCCGAAGTCACCCTGGCCGCCGGTCAGTTGCGGCTGGCCGACAGCTTCATCGCGCGCCTCACGCAGTGATGCCGCCAACACCGAGGCGGCCAAGACCCTGTTCGAGATTCTCCTGCCCAATCGCCTGCGTGAACTGGCACCGCGGCAGAGGAACCTGGTGCTGTTGGTAGACGAGACCTCCGCCCGCTTCCCCTGAGAGCTCCTGGAGGACCGCTGGAGCCACAGCGTGCGCCCACCCGCGGTCAGCGTCGGGATGGTGCACCAGCTCAAGACCTCGCGCTATCGCCCCCACCCAGACCACGCCACCCAGCCTCGCGCCTTTGTCGTGGGCAACCCCAACCTGAATGACTGGGACGCCTTCGGCGATCTGCCCGGCGCCCGCGACGAGGCCAACCTGGTGATCGGGCTGCTGCGCGCCAACGACTACCTGGTCCGGGACTGTATCGACGAAGAGGCCGACACCATCCTGAGTGGGCTGCACAAGGACGCCTGGCGCATCCTGCACCTGGCCGGCCACGGTGTACACGAATTCCCGGTGTCCGCCGCCACCCCCGCCGCCTGCCTCGCCTGCGGTCAGGCATCGACGGCACGGGCGAAATGACTCTCTGGGATGGTCATCGGCCGTGAGACCTTCCTCACCCCCGGCGACATGGAACAGATGCGCTGGGTGCCGGAACTGGTCTTCATCAACTGCTGCCACCTGGACAAGACCCAGGGCACAGTGTGCCGCCGCGCTACAACGAGTTGGCAGCGAACCTGGCGGTGCAGTTCATTCGCACGGGGGTCAAGGCGGTGATCGCGGCGGACTGGGCGGTGAACGACCAGGCGAGCTTGAGCTTTGCCGAACGCTTCTACACCGGGCTGCTGAGCGGTGAGCCCTACGGCGAGGCCGTGCGGACGACCCGGACGGAGGTCTGGCAGCGCTTCCCCGATGTCAACATCGGGGGTGCGTATCAGTGGTACGGAGACCCTGCCTATCGCCTGCGGATACAGCCGATAGAGCGCGCGCGCCGCCAGCCAGCCCTACCACGACTCTGGCGAATTGCTCACCGACCTGGAAAACCTGAGCCAACGCATCCGGATGCAGGTCCACGCGGGGAGCGATGACGCGGCGGCCACGGCCGACCTGAGCGCCGACATCGAGCGCCTGGTCGCCGTCATCCCGGACACCGAACGTGCCACCTGGATGGCGCTGACGGACCTGGCCGCCGCCCTGGGGCTCGCCTGGGGTTAGACGCGCGACTATGCCCCAGGCGGTAACCTGGCTGGAACGGGCGCTCCAGGCGGAGACCAGTGACTGCGCGCTATGCGTCCTGGGACTGTGCAACGACTTCCGGGTGCGGCTGGTCGGCGAGCAATAGCTGGCCCTGCGCAACGCACCCGCAGGCGAGCAGAAGGAGAACCAGCGGACGGACCTGATCAGGCGGATCGAGGCCAGCATCGGTGAACTGACTCTGGTCTGTCAGCATGTCGCGACCGTGGAACGGCTAAGCACCCTGGGCAACGCCTTCCGCTACCTCGCCTGGCTCCAAATCGAACCGCGCGCCCGCCGCGAGGCCCTGGTCAACATGGAGGGCCATCTGGCCCAGGCGCTGGCCAAAGCGGCGGCGCCTAACCCACGCTACTTCCCGCTGTGAGCGGCAGTGAAGGTCCTTGCCGAGGCCTCGGCCCCGGTCGCGGACTGGCAGGCCGGCCTGCCCGATGAGCTGCGCGCCATGATCCAACAGGCCGCCGCGCGCAACGCCACAGAGCCCAGCTTCAACAACTCCGTGGCCATGGCCGACAACGAGATCGCACTGCTGCTGACCCAGACCAAGCCGCAGCCCGCCGCGGCACTGCGCATCATCGACCTCTACCGGGCCGCCGTGGACGGCGGCGCCAGCCCCTGGGAGGTCGTCACGGTGCAGGAATACCTGGACTTCCTCATCGCCGTGGGCGAGGGGCTACCCGTGCCGGTGCTTCGCGCCTTGGGCGAGATCCGGGCAGCGATCTGATCAAGTGCACCACATTGACTTCCCCGCCACCACTGCCGACCAATGGGCCCAGCGCCTCGCCGCACCCACCAGGCACTGGCGCACAGGCTGCTCGGCGCGCGCCGGTGCCAACCTTGCCTCGATTGCGGTCGAGTGCAAGGTCGCCGAGCCCTTCGGCGCTAAACTCGAAGACTGGCTCGCGGGGGCTTCTCCCGGCAAGCAGGCATACCTCGCCAAATAGCCGCTGACACAGTGCATTTTTTCCACATGGGAGATCAACACGAGACACTTCACAACCCCCGACTGGTGCTCGTAGCCATGACGGGCCTGGTCGGTGTCGGTCAGGCCGCCGCCCCGTCGCAGGAAACGGTCAGGGTGGTCTATGCCCAGTTGCTGGCGCAGGCGGACGCCGACCAGGACGGAACTATTTCCATCGCGGAGTGCAAGTCTATCTTCAGCGATCGGGCCATCGCCGAGAAGAGCTGCCGGTTCTGGGATGTCAATAGAGACGGTACCATCACTGAAGACGAATATGTCGAGCGGGTTATGCGTGTGACCAAACAGAAAAAAATAGTGGCGCGGTCGTCCTTCGCCGAGCGACCCAGGACCTTGAATCCCGAGCACTGCCGTGCGGTCTACGCGGCCCTGGAGGCCACCTATGGCCCCCAGGGGTGGTGGCCGGCGCAGACCCCCTTCGAGGTCATGGTCGGTGCCGTGCTGACCCAGAACACCGCCTGGTCCAACGTGGAGCAGGCACTGGCGCGCCTGACCGGGCGCATCGCGCTGACGGCCGAGGCGATCATGGCCCTGGATGAAGCGGACCTGGCGGATGCGCTGCGCCCGTCGGGCTATTTCAACATCAAGGCGCGGCGCTTGCGGTCCTTCTGCGAGGGCTTCCTGGCGGCCGGCGGGCTGCCGTGGCTCGGCGCTCTGGACACCGCGCAACTGCGTCGGCACCTGCTGGAAATCGCGGGCGTGGGACCGGAGACCGCCGACGACATGCTGCTCTATGCCTTCGAGCGCCCGGTCTTCGTGGTCGACGCCTACACTAGGCGGGTCTTTACCCGGCTGCGCCTGCTGCGCGGCGACGAGGGCTACGAGACCATCCGCGCGGCCTTCGAGACCGCCCTGGGCGCGGACGTGCAGCTCTGCAACGCCTATCACGCACTGATCGTGCGCCACGGCAAGGAGGTCTGCCGCAAACACCCGCGCTGCGACGCTTGCTGTCTGCACGGCGGCTGCCCGGCGGCCCATGAACAGGATCATGCCTTGCTCACGAATGCGCGTGCGCGCTCGTGACAGGGCTGCAGGACTGGCAAATATTCCCGTAGGATTGGCAGAGTAGGAGCGATTCCCATCTCTTGCGCTGGACAAACCCCGAGGCCCCCATGACCCCCACCGACCTGGAACTCGTCCACGCCTATCACCCTAGAAAGAGCAGTTTTACCTTGCGCGATCTGATTTAACCTGCTGAAATTTATATACACGTCTCATCTGAGATTATCGCTCAGGAGCCTAGCGTAACCGGCCGACGTCGATATATTATCGTCCCTATGCTTGACTATATACCCTCTCAACCGAACAACTCGCCGAGCTGCGTGCGGCCCACCGGCGTACGCGCGACCAGCGCGAGGCCGACCGTATCAAGGCGGTCGTGT
>JADNEJ010000583.1 GCA_016292295.1 Candidatus Thiodictyon intracellulare | reverse complement strand
GCGGTCCATCGGGTGGAAGCGGCGCATCGGCAGTAGCACTCCGGTCATCGGGCGGCCATCGTGATTGATCCCGACAGTGTACCGGACCCGCCGCCCCGACGGTGCCCCGAAGTCAGACAGGCTGCTAGCGGATCTCGCGTTGACTCGTCGCGGCTGAAGCCGCTCCCACGGCGCGGTATCCTTACTCAGGCCTGAGCAGTCCGAACCGCTCGGCGATGCTGTGAACGAGTGCCGCGACGGTCGCGGGCTCCTCCTCGTGCGCTAGGTGCCCGAGCCCGGAGATGGTCACAACCTCCAGCGAGGGCAGCAGGTCGCGCACCCGCCGCGCCTCGTCGGGGCTCACGGTGGTGTCGCGTTCGGCCACCAGCATGATGAGCGGGGTGGTCAGGCGCGGCAGGTCCCGCTCCAAGGGCTCCAGGTCCCACTTCGCCATCATGCCAACGGCGGCGGCCACATGGGCAGGGCTCGTGACCAGGCGGCGGTAGAGGTCCATGCCGCGTTGGTCGAGACGCGAGCCGGTGCTGTCCACCAGGTCCTGGACCCCACCCGCGATCCGGGCGCGCCAGGCGAGGAAGCGGGGGATGAGCGGATGGGTGGCGATGAAGCGGGCAGCGGGGGCGAACCAGTGACCGGCTATGCCGCGCAGCGGCAGCAGGGCGCCGTTCTCGCTGATTAGGGCACGCGGGGCTATGCAGTGGTTCAGGCACATCCGGGCGAGGATAGCGGCGCCGGCGGAGTGGCCGAGCACGAGATCCGGCGTTACGCCCAGAGTGTTGAGCAGGGCCGAGAGGCTGGTGGCCATGCCGGGGAACGACAGCCCCTCGTCGTCCTTGGGGCTGCTGGTGAAGCCGTGGCCGGGCAGGTCCAGGGCTATGACGGTGAAGTCCTTCGCCAGCAGGGGGGCAAGATCGCGCCAGGAATGGGTGGCGGAGCCGGTGCCGTGGACTAGGAGCAAGATGGGGCCGGCGCCCATCTGTTGGAGGTGCCAGCGCAGATCACAGACCTCGACGAAACGGCTGGCCTCGCGGTTCGGCCAGTCGCGCCCTTCAATGTCCCAGTCGGGTTTTTGGTACATCGCTACAGCCCCGCCTTGGCCTTGACCGCCGCGTTGAGCCGCCCGGCGTCGACGTGCGGCAGCGGCATATAGGTGGCATCCATGGCCTCGGCCAGGGCCTTGGCCTGGGGGTGGGGGTGGTTGGAGGTGTCGACCACCATGGCGGCCACCCCCGCGGCGCGCACCAGGCGGGCGACGGTCAGGGCCTCTTCGGTCGCCTTGGGGCGTCCGCCCTCGCCGTTACGGGTCACGTTGGCGCGCCCGTCGGTGAGCAGGACCAGGAGCGGCGTGCCGCCGCGGCGCTTGACGGCATCGGCGAGCGCGAGTCCCACCTCGATCCCGGAGGCTAGCGGGGTGCCGCCGCCGCCTGGCAAGTCCGCGAGGCAGCGTTTGGTGCGCACCAGTGAGCGGGTCGGCGGCAGCAGCAGCTCGGCCATTTTCCCACGGAAGGCGACCAGTGCGACCCGGTCGCGGCGCACATAGCAGTCGGCCAGCAGGAGTTCCACCGCGCCCTTGGCCTCGCCCAGGCGGTGCAGGGCAGAGGAGCCCGAGGCATCGACGACGAAGATGGCGGTGGTCTCGGAGCGGTGCTTGTATTTTTGGATCCGGAAGTCGTCCTTGCGGACCGCGACCCGCGGCATGACGACGGGCACCGCCTTCTTGCGCTCGCCGCGCTTGGCCGGGACCGGGACGGCGCCCGGGGTCAGACCGCGCTCGCGCTCGGCGCGGCGCACCCGCTGCCAGGGGGCGGCGGCGCGCAGGGTCTCGATCAGGTTCAGCCGATCGCCGGGGCGCAGATCGCCGCGGCGCACCCCGGCGGGCCGGCCGCGCATGTTGGCCTGCTGGACCTGGCCGGACTTGCCGGTGCTGCGCACCTTGGCGCGGCGCAACTGGCCGAGCCGCAGTCGGTCCAGCAGGTCTTGGGGGATAGTCGCCTTGATGGCGTCCAGGATCTGGTCCGCCAAGGGGTCGTTGCGCTGTTCCTGATTGGCGTCGGACTCGCCGTCCTGATCGGGCGGGGGCGGTTCCGGGGGTGGCGGCTCCTGGTCCGGCGGGGGCTCCATGGAGGGGAGCTGGGTCGCCCGCGGGGCCATCACCAGCCGGGCGGCGAGGTTGACCTGGCCGTCCGTGACTACCGGGTCCCCATCCAGAGCGGCGGCGATGCGTGCCACCCGTACCGCGTGCAGGGAGGTACGCAGCGAGGGGATGCCGAGCGCGAGCGCGGTCTGGCAGATAGCGCCGATCTGCGCCTCGCTGATGGTGACCTCGGGCAGCCGTTCGCGGGCGGCGACGATGTCGACGATCTCATAGGGGAGATCGCTCATGTCGCGCACGCCAATGGGGCTCAGATCTACCAGGAAGGCGAGGCGGTCGACCAGTGCGTCAGCGACCTGTTCGTCCTCGTTGCTGCCCTCGTCGAGCGCGATGACGCCCAGGCGCGCCGGGGAGCGCAACGCGATGCCGTCGCGCTCCAGCACAACCTCACCGGTGTCGAGCGCGGCGCACAGATAGGAGATGGGCGAGCCGCGCACTCGCTCGGCCATCGCCAGCTCTATCACGCCGCCGTGGGCCTCGACCAGCAGGCCGTGCTCCGCGACCGGGCGGCCAGCGCGCAGCGTCGCCATGAGGTCCAGGCCGCCCAGCAGGCGCCCGTCGGTGACGTGCAGCGGGATCTTGCGCCGGTGCATGTCTTTCGGGAGCAGTTCCCGGGTGTCGGCGAGCCACTGGTCGCGGACCGGGCCGGGCCGGGCGCGCAGACAGACGCCGCCCACCCCGGACGGGTCTACCGCGAACAAGGTAGCGATCAGAACGGCATCGTCCCAGGGGTGGTAGCGCGGCGTTGCCGGTGGTGGCGTACTGCCGCTCATCGGGTTCTTTGCCAAGGGATTCGCCGGAGGTGCGCTCATGCCTGCCATTATGCCGGGAAGAGTTCCTGCACGACGCGATCGACCCGGGCGGTGGAGCCCGACTCGTCCAGCGGGTCGCGCCGCAGCCGGTGGCGCAGGGCCGGGGGGGCGAGCCGGCGCAGGTGGGTGATCTCCACCGACTTATCGCCCTCCAAGGCAGCCAGGGCGCGGCCGGCGCGGATCAGGGCCAGCTCGCCGCGCAGGCCGTCGGTGCCGAGCGTCATGCACAGGCGCGCGGCCTGTTCCAGGGTCTTCTCCGAGACCTCTATCTCCGGCAGCAGCGCCTGGGCGTCGGTGATGCGTTTGCGCACCTTGGTGTCCTTGCGCTTCCACTTCTCGGCGAAGGCATTGGGGTCACGCTCGTACTCGTCGCGCAGCTGCACCACCTGGACCCGGGTCGCCAGGTCCTGCGGCGTGCGGACCTCTACCGAGAGGCCGAAGCGGTCCAGGAGCTGGGGCCGCAGTTCGCCCTCCTCAGGGTTGCCGGAGCCGATCAGGACGAAGCGCGCAGGGTGACGGACCGAGAGGCCTTCGCGCTCCACCAGGTTTTCGCCGGAGGCGGCCACGTCCAGGAGTGCATCCACCAGGTGGTCCTCCAAGAGGTTCACCTCGTCGATGTAGAGGAAGCCGCGGTGGGCGCTGGCCAGGAGGCCGGGCTCGAAGGACTTCTCGCCCCGGGTCAGGGCCATCTCCAGGTCCAAGGCGCCGATCACCCGGTCTTCGGTGGCGCCCAGCGGCAGGTCCACCACCGGTACCGGTACCTGCTTGGTCTTGAACGGGGTGTCGCCGCGGTGCGCCCGGCACTCGGCGCACAGCACATCCTCTGCGGCATCCGGGTCGCAGCCGTAGCGGCAGTCGGCAACCACCTTCATCTTGGGCAGGAGGGCAGCCAGGGCGCGGATGGCCGTGGACTTGCCGGTGCCGCGGTTGCCGAAGACCAGGACCCCGCCGATGCGGGAATCGATGGCCCCGATCAGGAGCGCGAGCTTCATCTCTTCCTGGCCGACGATGGCGGAGAACGGGAATGGGACGGGCATAAGGGTCTCGAGTCTCTAGTGTCAGGTGCGCGGGTTGAAAAGGGCGCCCATGGTAACCTCAGGCGCGTCGCGATGGGACCTGAAAACCCGCCGAAAGGGGGTGTGTCAAGGTGGCGTGACACACTATACTGTAAATCGCGTGAGACAGGCGCTCGACACTGTCGTCGAGCGCCGCCGCGTGACCTCAGAAATCCTCGTCCAGGGCCCTTGCCGGCCCATGTCAATCAACCGGAGTACACCGATGGCTCAGACCTACCGGGCAGACGTTCTCGCCGCCGACGATGCGAAGGATACTGCCCCGATCGAGTTCAAGTCCTTCCTGGTGACCTGCACCCTCTGCTCCATCGTGGGGCTGACCGTGCTGGCGATTCTGGCCCAAGCACTGGTGTCGTTCCTGGCCCCCGCGGCCTGATAAAGAGGCGCGGCGTTCCGGCCGGGGCGGCGGTAGGTCCGCACAGCGCACCTTGCGGGTTAGCCGCAGGGTGCGCTGTACGAACCGCCCTACCGTGAGAGACCTGGCCCTTGAATCAAGGCCCCTTGTTGCCCCAGGGCCCAGTCTTGTCAGGCGCCTTCGCGCCGATAAAAACTGTTAAAGCGTGGGATTGTAACCAGTCAGTCACCACGGCCATGAACGCCTGGGGACACTCCTCCTGCGGCACATGACCGCAGCCCGGCAGGACCTTGAGGGTCGCGTGCGGCAGGGCCGCCGCAACGCGGTACGTATCGTCGGGCTTCACCAGCTTGTCCTGGTCTGACGTGATCAGCAGCACCTGTACCCGCACCTGCCCGAGCCGGTCGCTGATATCCACGGCGCTTGCGAGCGACCGGTCCAGGAGCGCACCCCAGGCCAGGTCCCAGTTCGCCACCCGGGTATGGATAACGGCCAGGTCCCGCCGGGCGGTCGTCAGGCGCGCGGGGTCCTGATACGAGTATTCGAGGAGCGTCGGGTCCCCCAGTTTGCGCGCGATGAAGAGGCTCAGCCGCTGCAACTGGGTCAGCTCCGCCACCATGGCCGGGATCGTCGGGCGCTGGGCGTAGACCCAGGGGGCGACCAGGATCAGGCCGGTCACTCGTTCCGGATAGGCCAGGGCCGCCTCCAGGGCCAGGGTGCCGCCGGAGGAGTTGCCGACCAGGATCGCATGCCCGAGCCCCAGGCCCTGCATAACGGCATCGACTTGGGCGATGGTAGACTCCTTGGCGTAGGGGTTGGGGCCGCTCCAGTCGCCAGCCACCGGCTTGGCGCTCAGCCCATAGGGGAGTTGATCGTAGGCGACGGTTCGTCCCAGTTCGGCCAAGGGGTCCAGTACCGCACCCCAGGTGAAGCTGTTGAAGGTGAAGCCGTGGAGCAGGAGGAAAGCGCGCTCGGCGGCCCCCGCTTTCGCCGCTCGTTCGAGATAATGGATCGGAAGCCCCCCGGTTCCCGGGAAGGGGATGGTCAGGAACCGGCTGCCCGGGGTCGCCGCGGCACCGGCGCTGCCCTGGGGCTGGAGCGTCCCCGCGGGGATCAGCAAGGGCAAGAAGACCGCGGCCCCGATCGCCAGCACCACCAAGACCCCAAAGACCTGCACCAACCGCTTCTTCAACATCGCGATAATTCCCAGTTGCGAAACCCAAGTCCCTGGCGGCTGACCGCCGGGGCGCCCCAAGATACCCGAAAGCGAATCCCCACAGCGAAATTCAAGAGGACCACAGGATGGAACAAGGCCCGTCGAAAGGTCTCCACGATGTCAGCCTGATGAGTCACGACCGGCGCCTCGCGGGCCGGCCGCGGCTGTGCAGCGACTGCGGACTCTGTGACAGTTGGCTGCGCCCGCAGATGGCCGACACCTGTCTCTTCGTGCGCAACCGGATAGAGGAGATCGAGCAACGACTGCACGGCCGCCGCCGCAACCCCGGGGACGAGATGCGCTTCGGCATCTACCGCGAGCAGCTGATCCTGCGCATGCGCCGCCCGGTGGCCGGCGCCCAGTGGACCGGCATGGTCACGACGCTTGCCGCATGCCTCCTGGAGCGCGGCGAGGTGGAGGCGGTAATCCTGACCGGCACCAACCCCGGCACCCGCTTCGAGCCCCTCCCGGTGCTGGCCCGCACCCCGAACGAGGTGCGCACCTGTGTCGGCAATAAACCGAGCCTCTCGCCCAATCTGGGGCTGCTCAACCAGGTGCGCGACGCGGGCATCCGTCGTCTCGCCGTCATCGGCACCGGCTGCCAGGTCCAGGTCCTGCGTCAGGCGCAGGATCAACTTGGCCTTACGCGGCTGGACATCATCGGCATCCCGTGCAGCGACAACGTCACCTACGCGGACCAGCAGTTCTTTCTCGATACCATCTCCAGTTCGCCGCGGACCGTGGTCCATTACGAATTCATGCAGGACTTCAGCCTCTGGCTCCATCACGAGGACGGGCACCAGGAGCGGGTCAACTATATCGACTTCCCGATGGATAAACTCCAGGGCATTTTCCCGTCCGCCTGCCTGTCATGCTTCGACTATCCCAATGCACTCGCGGATCTGACTATCGGCTACATGGGCGCGCCGCTCGGCTGGCAATGGGTCCTGGCCCGCACCGCCCGTGGTTTAGAACTACTGGACCTGCTGCGCCCGGACCTGGAGTGCTTGCCGCTCAGCGAGGCCGGCGACCGCACGCGCGGCATACCGCGCTTCATTGCCATGCTCGCTAAGCGCCCCGGCAAGCCGCCCAAACTCATTCGCCAACTCGTCACCTTTCTGCAGCGCCGCCACGGACCGCGCGGGCTGGAATTCGCCCGCGCCATCATCGAGATGAAGCTTCTGCGCAATTATACCTATGTGCGCGACAAGTTCCCCCAGATGGAAGAGAAGATCGTGCCCTATCACGTCTATGAGGCGATCAGGCCCTATGCCGCCGAATATGCCGCCACCTTCGAACGGGCGCCGGGGGAGGGGCTGGAGCGGGCCTGACAGAAGCGGGGGCGTCCCGCCCCCGGCATGCCGCCTAGCAGCTTGTCGGACTTAGCGACCGGCGCCACCGCCTGAGGCCTTTGGGCGGGTTTTTGCGGCAAAAAAGAGACGGTTTTCAGCTAGAAACGCAGTTTTCCGCGGTATTCCCCTTACTGCAGACGTAATACGGCCATCCGTTTCAGGTTCCACGCCAGGCAGACC
>JADNEJ010000382.1 GCA_016292295.1 Candidatus Thiodictyon intracellulare | reverse complement strand
ACAGTGTACCGGGCCCGCCGCCCCGACGGGGCCCCGAAGTCCGACAGGCTGCTAGGCCCAGGACCCTGAACGCAGGCTGAACCGGGCGCCACGCCGATTCGTTTAGTTGTTACTAAGCACCCTCCAGAGCCTTGGACGCGACCTCATAGGCGTCTTTGGACAGGGCCTCGGCAGCGAGTACTCGCTCGAGTTCTGTGCGCATCAGGCCCTGGCGCTGTGGGTCAAAGCGCCGCCAGCGGATCAGTGGCTTGAGCAGCCGCGAGGCGATCTGGGGGTTCAGCGGGTCCAGTTCCAGGACGCGCTCGGCTAGGAAGCGGTAGCCGGTCCCATCGGCGGCGTGGAAGCGCACCGGGTTGGCGGTACAGAAGGCACCGATAAGGCTGCGTACGCGATTGGGATTGCGTAGTGAGAAGCCGGGGTGGTCCATCAGGTGCACCACCTGCTCCAAGGTGTCCGCCCGGCTGCTGGTGGCCTGGATGCTGAACCACTTGTCGATCACCAGGGGCACCGCGAACCAGCGGCGGTAAAACTCGGCCAACGCCGCCGCCCCCATGGGACCGCCATGGTCGACCAGGAGGCGCAGGGCGACCATCACGTCGGTCATGTTGTGCGCCGCGGTGAACTGCTCGCGGCACAGGGTGATGGCACCCTCCCCCCCGCCGGCTATGAGGTACCCGAGCACCAGGCTCTTGAGCGCCCGCCGGCCGGTCCTCTCCGGGGTGAAGGCATAGGGGCCGGTCTCGGCCTGGGCCTCGTAGACGTCGCGCAGATCACTGCCCAGTTCCTCGCCGATCCGGCGGCGCAGGTACTCCCGGGCGCCATGGATACCGTCCGCGTCCACCACTATCATCTGATCGGCCAGGTAGGACTCCCCGGGCAGGGTCAGTACCTCCGCGCGCAGGACCGGGTCACTTTGAGTGTCCAGCAGGGCGAGGCGACAAGCCTCGAAGAAGGCCACCGGCACCTGGATCTGCGGCTGCGCGACCGTGCGGAGTAAGACCCGCTGCATCAGGGTCTGGGCGGCGTCCCAGCGGGCGAAGCCGTCGGTATCCCAAGCCATAAGGAACTCCAGGTCCTGATCGCTGTAGTCGAAGCGCAGCTTGATCGGGGCGGAGAAGCCGCGCAGCAGCGAGGGTACCGGCCGCTCGGGGAGGCCGACGAAACGGAACTGCTCCACCGCGGCACGGACCTCCAGCACGCGGGTGCCGACCCGCGCCGCGTCCGCACCCTCATCGACCGGGTCGTCGCTCAGAAGCAACGGCAGTTCCTGACCGCCCGCATCGAGTAGGCCAACGGCCAGCGGCAGGTGCAATGGCCTCTTCTGCGGCTGACCCGGGGTCGCCGGGGTATACTGGCGAACGCGCAGGCGGTAGCTACCGTCCGCCGGGTCGTAGTCGCCCTGGACCCAGATCTCGGGGACCCCGGCCTGCTCATACCAACGGCGGAACTGGGTGAGGTCGCGGCCGCTCGCGTCCTCCATACAGGTCACGAAATCGTCGGTGGTCACCGCCTGGCCGTCATAGCGGGCGAAATACAGGTCTGTGGCCTTGCGGAACAGCACGGGACCTAGCAAATTGGCCTGCATCCGCACGACCTCGGCGCCCTTCTCGTAGACGGTCGAGGTGTAGAAATTATTGATCTCAATGTAGGCCGTGGGCTGCACCGGGTGGGCCAGGGGGCCCGCATCCTCGGCGAACTGATGGGCGCGCAGGCCGCGTACGTCATGGATGCGCTTGACCGCACTCGACCCCATGGCGGCGGAGAACTCCTGATCGCGGTAGACGGTGAAGCCCTCCTTCAGACTCAACTGAAACCAGTCCCGGCAGGTGATGCGGTTACCCGTCCAGTTGTGGAAATACTCATGCGCGATGACCCCCTCGATATCCGCATAGTCCTGATCCGTAGCGGTATCCGGGCGTGCCAGGACATACTTGTCATTGAAGACGTTGAGCCCCTTGTTCTCCATGGCCCCCATGTTGAAGTGGCTGACCGCCACGATCATGAATAAATCGAGGTCATATTCGCGCCCGAAGCACTCCTCGTCCCAGCGCATGGCCAGCTTGAGCGAGCGCATGGCATGGTCGCACTGGTCCAGGTTATGGGGCTCCACATAGATCCGCAGTCCCACCTCGCGCCCGAAGGCGGTGGTGAAGCGGTCCGCGACCAGCCTCAGGTCCCCGGCGATCAGGGCAAAGAGATAGCTGGGCTTGGGGAAGGTGTCATCCCAGTGCACCTCATGGCGGCCGTCCCCCAGGTCCCGCGGCACCCCCGGATTGCCGTTGGACAGCAGCACCGGAAAACGCTCTCGATCCGCAGCCAGCGTGACCCCATAACGGGCCATGACGTCCGGGCGGTCCAAGAAATAGGTGATGCGCCGGAACCCCTCCGCCTCGCACTGGGTGCACAACATCTCGCCGGACTGGTAGAGTCCCTCCAGGGCGGTGTTGCGGGCCGGGTGGATATGGACCCAGGTTTGCAGCAGGAAGCGATCCGGCACCCGCTGCAGGGTCAGGGACTCGGCGTCGACTCGATACTCGGCGGGGGTCAGGGGATAGCTATCGATACTGACCCGGTCCAGTTCCAACTGCTCCCCGTGCAGGGTCAGGCTGCCATCCCCGCGGGTCGCGGCCGAGTTGCGGCGGATTTGCAGATCGGCGGCGACCCGGGTCTGATCCGGGTCCAGATCGAAGCGCAGATCCACCCGGTCGATCAGGAACTCGGGCGGACGATAGTCCTCCAGACGGATCGGGTGCGGGGCATCTCGGTACATGCTGCTCTCGGTGGGCCATGGCAGGGGTCTCCTGCGGATAGCGTCGATTGTATTGCGGCCGCGGCTATTTGATTTCAAGACAAACGCAAAACATGATCTAAGCCGCCGGCCGCCGGCCGCGCGGCACGGGCCGCGACAAGCACGAGAGAACGACGATGCCCCATGTCCTAATGTACACGAAAACGCCATGCAGCTACTGCGCCCGCGCCCGCCGCCTGCTCCAGCGCCGGGACATCGACTTCACCGAGATCTCGGTAGACCACGACCAGGAGCAGGAACAGCGGATGATCGAGCGCAGCGGCCGCCGCACCGTGCCCCAGGTCTTCATCAACGACCTGCACATCGGCGGCTACACCGACCTGGCCGCACTCGACGCCGACGGACAACTGGACCCCCTGCTCGGTCGATGACCGTGCCCGCACCGGAACCCGAGGTCCGCCTGGACAAGTGGCTATGGGCCGCGCGTTTCTTTAAGACCCGCCACTTGGCGGTGGAGGCCATTGCCGGAGGCAAGGTCCAGGTCGATGGTCACCGGGCCAAACCCGGGCGGGGCATCCGACCCGGCGCACGGATCTGCATCCACAAAGAGTCGTTGACCTGGGAGGTCGAGGTCCTAGCGGTCACGCTGCAACGCCGCCCGGCCGCCGAGGCCGCGCTCCTGTACGTTGAGGACGAGGCCAGCCTGGCCCGCCGTCAGGAACAACTGCGCCAACGCCGCGAGGCCGGCCCCCAGGACCACGCCGGAAAGCGCCCGACAAAACGCGACCGGCGGCAGTTGGAGCGCTTCAAGGCGCCATGAGTGTCGGGCGGTCGATCGACTACCAAAAAAGAGTATTTGGCCGCAAATTAACGCGAATAAGGGAAAATAAATCTGCCGGTTAGCGCGTCACGGGCGTCACTCGGACGGCGAACATTTGGTAAAGTTCAAGCCTTTGATTATTTGAGTAAATTTTCGTTCAGTTGCGGATAAACCGCTTTTTGTTGGACTACGCTTCACACGCCCACGCAAGCCCCCAAGCCACACACCAACCATCGGAACAAACGCCATGGGTCGCATCGTCGCAAGCAGTTTCCGCCCGGCCTGGTGGCTGCCCGGACCACACCTTCAGACCGTCTGGCCGAGCTTGGCGCGGCGCCGGCCCGAACTGCCGCTCAAGCGCCGCCGCATCGAGCTGGCAGACGGCGACTTCATCGACCTGGCCGAGGGTGCGGGCGGCGGGCCCCGCGTCCTGGTGATCCACGGACTGGAGGGGGACCTCCAGTCGCACTACGCCGGCACCCTGCTTGAGGTCTTGGCCCAGGCGGGTTACTGCCCCGTATTCATGCACCTGCGCGGCTGCTCCGGCGAGCCTAACCGACTGGCCCGCAGCTACCACTCCGGGGCCAGCGAGGACCTGCACGAGGTCCTGACCCACCTGACACGCGACCCGGCGGGCGCGCCGCTCGCCGCCATCGGCTTCTCGCTGGGGGCCAACCTGCTACTCAAATACCTCGGTGAACGGGGCGGCCACCCGGCCGGCGACCCGCGGGCACCCCTGCTCGGCGCCGGGATCGCAGTGTCAGTCCCCTTCGTCCTGCGCGATGCTATGCTGCGCCTGGACCAGGGTGCATCGCGCATCTACCGAATCTATCTGGTCGACCGGCTCAAGCTCGCCTTCCGGCGCAAATTCACTACGCTGCCCTGCCCGCTACCCATCGACATCGCGGCGATCCACGGATTCAACGAGCTCGACGACCAGGTCACGGCCCCCCTATGCGGCTTCGCCGGTGTCTTCGACTACTATAGCCGCGCCAGTTGCCGCGGCTACCTGCCCGCCATCAGCACCCCGACCCTGATCACCCACGCCCGCGACGACCCCTTCATGTTCCCGGCCACGGTCCCCTTCGAGCACGAACTCGGCCCCGGCATCACGCTGGAACTCAGCGAGCACGGTGGCCATGTCGGCTTTGTCGCCGGGCGCTGGCCCTGGCGGCCCCAGTACTGGCTAGAACAGCGCATCATCGATTTTCTGCGGGACCTCCACACAGGCACCTGAAAGCCCTGGCGCGCCAGACCAGGGTGCCTGACCCCCTAACCCAATGCCATTAATTTAGGCCCCGCTTATCGGCAGCGCTTGAAGTTGGGTCGCTCCTGTTCCGCCCGCCCTACGCAGTGGATGCGGAGCCCGAGACCCCGGATCAGGTCCGCCCCATCGAACTAGCGAGTCAGCTTGGCTATTTGACGGTAGGCATGCAGATCGACCCGGACGACTGGCAGCGCCCCGGGGTGGACGAGATCGTGCGCCGCACCCTGGAGGCGGCCGAGTCCGGGGAGGGCCATGTGATCCTGCTGCACGACGCGGGCGGCGACTGCACCCAGACGATTGCCGCCCTGCCCAAGCTCATCGCGGCGCTGCGCGAAAAGGGCTTCGAGTTCGTCCCGGTGGCGCAACTGCTCGGGCAGACCCGCGGCCAGGTGATGCCCCTGGTACTCGCAGGCACTCGCTGGCGGACCTGGATCGACTGGGCCGCCTTCAGCTTCATCAACCTGGCGGCGACGACCATCCAGTGGCTATTCATCCTCGGCATCGAGCTGGGGGTGGCGCGCCTGCTCTTCATCGGCGTGCTGGCCGTCTACCAGCGCTACCAGCGGCACCACCAGCGATTCGCTCCGGACTATGCACTCTCGGTCGCGGTGGTGGTGCCGGCCTTTAACGAGGAGAAGGTCATCGTCCAGACCATCGCCTCGCTGCTGGCCAGTGACCACCCGAACCACTGCGAGGTCATCGTGGTGGACGACGGCTCCAGCGACGATACCTACGCCATCGCCCGCGACACCTTCGCCGACGACCCACGGGTACGGGTCTTTACCGAGCCCAACCGCAGCAAATCCGCCGCGCTCAACTTCGGCGTGACGCAGGCCGAGGTCGTCGTCGCCATGGACGCGGACACCGTATTCTCCCGCGACACCATCAGCAAGCTGGTACGCTACTTCATCGACCCGCGGGTGGGCGCCGTGGCCAACAACGCCAAGGTCGGCAACCGCACCAACCTAATGACCCGCTGGCAGGCCCTGGAATACATCACGAGCCAAAACCTGGACCGGCGCGCCTTTGACGCACTCAACTGCATCAGCGTGGTCCCCGGCGCCGTAGGGGCCTGGCGGCGCGACCTGATCCTCACGACCGGTGGCTTCACGGACGAGACCCTGGCCGAGGACACGGACCTCACCATGACCATCCGCCGGATGGGCTACAGGATCGTCTACGAGAACGAGGCGGTGGCCCTGACGGAGGCCCCAGACACGGTGCGCGGATTCATCCGTCAGCGCTACCGCTGGATGTTCGGCACCATGCAGGCGGTCTAGAAGCATCGCGATATCTTGTTGCGCCCGCGCTACGGGGCGCTCGGCTTCGTCGCCCTGCTCAATGTGCTGATCTTCCAGGTCCTGTTCCCGCTGGTGTCACCCATCATGGACCTGGTACTGATCGTGTCACTGCTCATCGCCGGCTTCGACCACGCCCAACACCCGGACCAATATTCCCCCGACGCACTGTAGCGGGTCCTGTTCTACTATGCCCTGTTCCTGGCGGTCGACTTCCTCACCGCGGCGCTCGCCTTCGCCCTGGAATCGAAGAAAAACAAATTGTTCCTGGTGTAGCTGGTGTGGTAGCGCTTCTTTTACCGCCAGTTGATGTACTACGTCGCCATCAAGGCCACACTCGCCTCACTGCGCGGCGTGGTGGTCGGCTTGGCAAAGTTGGAGCGCACGGCGACCGTGACTACGGATCGATAAGGCGCGCGTGAGAAATCGCATCCCGACTCTGAACGACCACTGCCGACGCACCGACGCGGCACCCGAGACCCCATGTCCGATCTATTCTCCTACGGCTGGCTCTGGAATTGCGTCGCGCTCTTTACCTTGACCTTTCTACACGAGGGTGCGGCCATCGTCGCGGCCGCCTTTTCGCATGCGCACGCATGCGCAATTCGGGCTGCCGCCCGAACTGGCGTTCTTTAGCGTCTTCACCGGGACCCTAGCCCTAGCGGGCGATCTGTCCATTTACGGTCTCGGGCGCGCCGCCCAACGCAACGCCTGGCTGCGTAAGCGTTTCATCGGCGACCACATCGTCCAGGTCAATACCTAGCTGGGGCCTTGATCATAATGCCGCCCATCTTGTTCAGTCTCGGCTGTTCAGTCTCGGCATCGCCGCTCCCTTTAAGAACATGGTCTTGCGCGCGAAGGCCCACATGGTCCGGCCGGCCTTGGGCGGATTTGTGATCAAGGCACTTGTCTGGAAACGCACCTGGCGCGCATTCTGCACTTGGCACTAGCAGCCTGTCGGACTTCGAGGCCCCGCCGGGGCGGCGGGGCCGGTACACTGTCGGGATCAACCCTGATGGCCGCCCGATGGCCGGAGTGCTACTGCCGATGCGCCGCTTCCACCCGATGG